>DASQDV010000123.1:0-17893 GCA_035633995.1 Pyrinomonadaceae bacterium
ACGAAGCATGCGCGCTACGACCTCCGGGTAGGTCGCTCGATCCAACCGGCAACGGTTGGGCTAGATGAATGGTCGCCGCTCCCGCCGCCCGTAAGGGCCGGGAGTACAGAATTCGGCTTACAGACCTGTTCTCAAACTGCATGGCCGCCCCGGTAACTCACACGTAGGGGTCGGTCTTCACGCGTACACGGTTTTACGAATCCGGACTTCAATCAGGAGCGTCGAACGATCATGGTGAACCGCAAAGGTGTCTTCATTGGAGCGTATGTCCCGAACGATCTGAAAGAAACTCTGCGCCGCCGCGCCGCCGCCGAGCACCGCACGCTCTCGCAGGAGATTACGCGCATCCTCACCGAAGCCGTGCACGGGCGCACGCTCCCGCCCGGCGCGATTGACCGCCGCAACCCGCTCACCTCTCAACCGCGCCGCCGCGACACAGACCCGCCCGAACGCCGCCGCCGCGACGACGTGCCCTACAAAGAGGCGGGCGACGCCGCCGCAGGCAACAGCGGCGGCACAGGGATGGGCGACTAAGCCCGAACTCCCGCCTTCCACCTCCGAAGCACTACCGAGCGCCGCGCCTCACCGCCGGAGCGCGTCGCCTTTCGCCCCGCGTTCTGATAAACTCGCGCCCTGATAAACGTTTCCCCGAACACGCTTCGCTACCGTGAACACGCATAAGATTCTCTACGCCGTCGCCGGACTCGTCGCGGGCTGCCTCATCGGATTTTTCTTCGCCAGTTCCGTTGATCGTAAAGAACTGGAGGGCTTGCGCGCGGAAGTGGCGCGCGCGCGCCAGCAGAACGCCGGCTCTCAAAAGAACGCGACGGCAAACGGCGCGTCAAGCGACGCGGCCAACGCGTCCATGCCTTCCGAAGACGAGATGCGTGAACTGATCGCGAAGGCTGACGCCAGCCCTGCGGACGCAGACTACCAGCGCAAGGTGGGGCAGGGCATTTACATGTACGCGCTCGGCACGGGGCAGCCCGCGCTGCTGCCGGAAGCCGTGCGGCTCTTGAAACGCGCGCACGAAGCCGACCCGCAGAACTATGAAACGACCGTGCTCGTCGGCAACTCTCTCTTCGCGCTCGCGCAGGCGACGGACGCCGCGAAGTTCTCCGACGCGCGCGCCTATTACAACAAGGCTCTTGCGACGAAGCCGGAAGACACGAACGTCCACACGCTGCTCGGCATGACCTACTTCTTCGGCCAGCCCTCCGACCCCGAACGCGCCATCAGGGAGTATCGCAAGTCGCTCGCCTCGGAGCCGCGCCACGAGATGGCTCTGCAAAGTCTGGCGTCGGCCTTGATCGCAACCGGGGCAATCGAAGAAGCACAAAAGCGCATCGAAGAACTGCAAGCGGTGAACAATTCGAACGCCGCGCTCTCGAATTTGCGCGCGCAACTTGCGCAGGCCAAAAACGCCGCGAAGGAGAAGGATTGAAGTACCTGATAGTCGCCGCCGTTCTCGGCGTGCTCTTGTTTCTCTTGTACCTGCGCCTGCGCCCCTACATCCGTGCGGCGCGGCGCGTGCTCGGCGTGTTCCGCGAGGCGCGCGCCATGAGCACCGGGCGGGAGACGGCGAACGCGGCGCGACCAAACAGAGCGGACGCGGCTGAGCGCCTCGTGCGTTGCGCCTCGTGCGGCACATGGCTTCCCGCTTCCCGCGCGCTCATGCTGCGCGCCACCTCTTCCACCTTCTGCTCGCACGCCTGCATGGAACGCTCCGCCGGAGCGGAAAGCGCGCGGCGCGCATCGGGCAGCCAACACTGAAAAGTAAGCTTCACCACCGCAGACACAGAGGCACGGAGAAAAGAAACGCGGAAGTAGTCACGCGGAACGCGGAAGGAGAATCCAGAACACAGAATACAGGAGTCAGGAGGAAAGCTGAGAGACTGTTAATTCTGACTTCTATATTCTGTCTTCTGTGTCTTGCCTTTCCTTCATCGTTCCGCGTTCCTGCTTCCGCGTTTTCCTCCGTGCCCGCTTCGTGCTCTGTGTTCTCTGTGTTGAACGTTTTTATTTCGCGCCGCACGTCGCGTTAATCTAAACAGTTGAGCGTTCGACCTCTTCGGGCAGCACGTTGCCCGCGTCGTGGATGGCTTTGTCCGTATCGGTGATTGAGAGGATGATGAGGCCGACGACGAAGAAGACGATCAACGAGAGGATCGCCTGCCGGTAAGAGTTGGTCGCGCCGACGACCGCGCCGAAGACGAGCGGCCCCAGCCACGACGTGCCGCGCTCAGAGATTTCGTAGAGGCCGAAGAACGATGCCTCGCTCCCCTTCGGAATCATGCGCGAAAAGAGCGAGCGCGAGAGCGCCTGCGAACCGCCGAGCACAATCGCGATCATCGCCGCCATCGCCCAGGCCTGCCCCTTCGTCTGTAACAGCGCGTAAGCGTAAACCACGATTCCCGCCCAGATGACGAGCGAGAGCATGATCGCCCGCTTCGTGCCGAGCCAGTTCGCTATACGCTCGAACAGCAGCGCCCCGAAGAAGGCGAGAAATTGCACCAGCAAAAACACGCCGATCAGAAACGACTCGCTCGTCTCCTCGCCGCGCGAGACGAATAGCTCCTGCGCGAGGAAAATTCCGGCCATGCTGATCACGGTCTGGATGCCGTCGTTGAAGAAGAGATAGCCGACGAGGTAGCGCATCGTCTGCCGCAGCTTGAAGAGTTGACGGAAAGTTGCGCCGAGTTGGCTGAACCCGATGGTGAAATAAGTTTTGCCCGGCGGCAGCGAACGCTCCGCCTGCCGCGACTTCAAACGCGCGAAAGCGATCAGGGCGAAGCCGCCCCACCACACCCCTGCGGAGAGCAGCGAGAGACGCACGGCCATCCCGGTCGAGATGCCGAGCGCGGGCGCGGCGCGGACGAGCAGCAGGTTCAACGCGAGCAGCAGCCCGCCGCCGAGATAACCGAGCGCGAAGCCCCGACTCGAAACTTTATCGCGCTCGTCTTCGGTCGTAATCTCCGGCAAAAACGCATTGTAGAAGACGAGCGCCGCGCCGAAACTCAGGTTGGCGACGATGAACAGCAGGCCGCCCGCGACGTAGAGGCTGCCCGTCACCGCGAACATCAGGCAGGTGGCCGCCACGCCGAGATAACAGAAGACGGCGAGCAGGCGCTTCTTCAAGTTTGAATAGTCGGCAATCGCGCCGAGTATGGGGAGCAGGAAGACTTGCAGGAAGACCGAGACGGAGATGCAGAAGGGGAAGAACGATTTCGCCGTCACCGCGCCGAGCGCGCCGAAACTAAAGAGCGTGCCGTTGTCGCCGAGTTCGACCTGCGCGAGCCGCGTCACGTACTGGCCGAGCATGACGCCCGCGACCGTGGTGGAGAAAGCCGAGTTCGCCCAGTCGTACATCATCCAGCCGAACACTTCGCGGCGATCATTTTTTAACTCGTGATGTGCATGGTTCGGGCGCACCGCAGCGACGGCGGGAGATTCTCGCTCTGTGTGGCTCATGCGTGCGTGGCCTCTTTCGCTGTCAGGGTTTCGATGATGGCGGGCGTGATGTCGGCGAGCGTGCGGACGCGTCGTTGCACACACGCGCGGCGCGCGCCCCAGGCGAGCGTCGGCACGAAATTGCGCGTGTGGTTGCGTATGCTCAAATCTTCGATGTTGCCGTGATCGCTCGTCAGGATGACGGTCGTGGCGGACAAATCCACGCGCGCGAGCACGGCGCGGACGAAGCGTGCGAGATTCGAGAGAACTGCGTGCGCGGCCTCTGTGTCCTGCGCGTGGCCGACCCTGTCTGTGATGAAGTATTCGTAGAGCGTAAAGCGATGCGAGGCGACCAGCGCGGCCAGCACTCCCGCCGCCTGTTCGGGCGTGCGTTCGTCCACGTCGAATCCCGCTTCTCGGACGAGCCGGTTCGTGAAATCCTGATAGACGGCTTCGCCGCGTTGCAAATCTTCCAGTTGACGAAAGCTCATATTCGCCGCCTCGACGGCGACGGTGGTGGCCGATACCCAGCGCGGGCGCGCGTGGAAGAAGCGCGGCGTATAGGCGTTGGCGAAGGTGTTCGGCTCGATGCGAGCGCGTTGGAGTTGTAAGAAAATCGAATGCTCGCGGATGATCTCGCGCATGGCTTCGTTGGGAAAGCCCTGCTTGTGATAGCCGAGCAGGGCGGGCGCGTTGATGCCCGTCAGGATCGTCGTCTGGCCGGACGCGCTCTGCGGTCGCCCTTCGACGCCGAGGCAGGCGTCGGTTCGCACAAGCAGCCCGTCGTGCGGGAGTTCGGGTTCTTCGTCGGCAAAGACGGCGAGCGGCGCGGCCTCTTCGCCAAGCGCGTCGAGCGGGTTGTGCGCCCCCCGCGTGCCGATGCCGAGGCCGTCAACGAAGATCAGTAGCGTTCGTCGCATCGCGGGAGATAGTAGCACGGCTGTAAATCCTCGCCCGCGATGAAACTTTGTGATCTTGAAACTCGAAGGCCCTCAACCCCGTTTCACATAACGGGCGCTTATCCGCCCGATATTTGAAAGGAGTGTTCAGGCATGAATTCGCGCATGATTTGGTTTGAGCGGCAGTTTACGCTCGACCTGCCGCTGTGGATGTATCCGAACGTGGTGGAGCGCGTGAGGGGCACGCCCCCGCGCCTCGAAGACCGCCTTGCCTCTTTGCCGCCGGAGATATTGACGCGGCGCGACGGCGCGAACTGGTCAATACAGGAACACGCCGGACACCTCCTCGATCTCGGAACGCTCGACATCGGGCGTCTCGACGATTACGAAGCCGGACTCCAAACGCTGCGCCCCGCCGACCGCGAGAACCGCAAGACGCACGAGGCCGATCACAACAGCAACTCAATCGAACACATACTCGCCACGTTTCGCCGGGAGCGCGCCGAGTTCGTGCGCCGTCTGGACGGCTACGACGCCGACTTCACAGGCCGCACCGCCCTGCACCCGCGCCTCGAAATGCCGATGCGCGTCATAGACCTCGTCTACTTCATCGCCGAACACGACGACCACCACCTCGCGCGCATCACCGATCTGATACGCACCTTCGACGCCTGACGCGCGGAACTCACAACCCCTCGATACGCTTGCCGACCGGATCGAGCGGCGGCAGGCGGTTCTCCGGCGCGGCGAGGTAGAAGTAGGCGCAACTCGACCAGTCGTCGTCGCGCTCGAACTTTCCGTCCTTCGACGTGTCCATCTCGACGCGACCGGGTCCGGCGCGATAGAGGCGGCGCTTGTTCTCGATTATTGCGGGGCGGCTGTGCGGCGCGAGGTATCCGATCTGCTGGATCGTAACGCGTATATCCTTGTGAAAATAGACGGGGTCGGGGATGTGATAGCGGTAGAAACACCACCGCAAATTTTTCTCGTCCGCAACGGGGCTGCCCTGAAAGTCGTGCGCGAATGCGCCTTGCCCCCAGGCCGTGCCGACATAGTCTTCCGCCCCCGTGCCCGCCAGCGTGGGAAACTCGCGGTCGCCGTCAAGGTAAATTTTAACTTCGCCCTCGCCCCACCAGGTATTGAAGTAAGTCTTCTGGTTGACGATCACGCCGATGTTCGTGCCGAGGTAGCGTCCGCGCCCCGCGACTTGCGGGAGAATTTCATAATCCTGCTGCAAGCGCGTAGGGTTCTCGCGGCGGTAGTGCGCGTGGAAGTAGAGCATGTTCGCGCCGTGCCGGTCGCCGAGCGTGTAGTCAACGTCGTAGAAAAGCTCGTCGAGGTTATCGGCGCTTTCGTTCGTCAACACGATTCGCATGCCGGTCTTGAAAGGCATCGGGACGAAGCAGTTGAAACTGCGGCCTTCCGGGTTTGAAAAGAGCGCCGACTGGAACACGGTCGTCTGTCCCAGACCGATGCCGAAGAAGTCTCCGAGCGGCGCGCTCACCGCAGGGGTCTTTGCCCCGTCCCAGTACATATCAATGCGCAGGCTCCGCAGCATACGCGGGCTGCGGTCGGGAAACGTCATCCAGATGCGCCGCACCGTGCCGCTCGTCCCTGTGGCTTCGGCCAGCACGCGGCTCTCGCCCGCTTTGATCGCAACGGTCGGCGCACCTTTTCGCCCGCCGTTCGCCTGCCCGCCCTTGCCCCGCTCGCCCTTCGGATTCTCCCCGCTCGCCCAGCGCGTCTCCACGCCCTCCGCAGGCATCTCGTAGATCGTCTGCGCGCGCGATAACGCCTGAGTCGAAGTTATGAGAACGAGCAATAATCCGAGACGATAGACGAAGACCCGCACGAGTTTCATACCGCTGCTCCTTTGTGTTCGATAATTTGGCGGCGACGAAATTGAGCCGCCGCCCGCGCATAGTATCCAATTTGAAGGGAGAGCGCGACACTAAACGACTATGTTGCCGGGTGGAGATTGGAACGACGGGGCAGGCATCGCCTGCGTCTGAGAGCTTACTTCGGGATAGAGACTAACTTCGGCTTTTTCATCAACTTCTCTTTTTTGGACATGACGGCGCTGACGTGCTGTAGGCAGTCGGTGAGATATTTACCCACGTAATAGTCTGTCACGTAGCCGGGCGCGGAAATTTTCAGCAGGAAGGGTTGCCGTTGATGACCGACGGCGTTGCAGAAACCGAAATTCTCGGTGCTTGCTTCGCCCTTATGCCACCTTTTTACTTTGGTTGAATTGGCGCGTTGCTTGAACGGATTTCCGCATAAGTCTCCGCCCCTGCTCATCGGTATGCTACGTTTCACTGTTTCCTTCACCTCAGGGGGAAGGAGTTTGAAGTCCTGATTGTAAATATCTCTCTTGCGCGCTTCGGCAGCCAACGCAGCGTAAACTTTCTCGGGTACTTCACCGAGTAACTCGATTGTCACATCGGGAACAGGCTTGCCTTCCGTATCCGACACGAAAAAGCGCGCAAACGCAAATAAGCACTTTTGAGCCTGCGCGTTTGAAGCAAAGGGCGGCAACAAGAGCCAAAAGGCGGTCGCGGCAATTAAGCGTCTAACTTTCCACATAAAATCTCTCCGGTCTCCAAACCGCATTTCATTCGTTAGCTTCGCGTGAGGCGTTGACGTTCGTGCGCGTGTGTTCGGTGTCGGGGAGTTGGCCGCGTTCGCGGTAGAGACGGAGTTTGTTGTGGAGGGTCTTGAGGCTGATCTGGAGAAGTTCGGCGGCGCGCGTCTTGTTGTTGTCGGTCTTTTGGAGGGTACGCATGATCATCTGGCGTTCGACTTCTTCGATGGGCGTGCCGACGGGGAGCGTGATGGTGTCTTCGACGCGGGCGCGTGCACGCTGGTCGAGCGGGTAGGGCGCGATGTGATGGCGCTCGATTGACGCGCCCGAACAGATGATGACGGCGCGCTCGATAACGTTGCGGAGTTCGCGCACGTTGCCCGGCCAACTGTGCGAGCGCAAGACTTCGAGCGCGGCGGTGCTCAGGTGGCGCGCGGGTCGCTCGTGCCGTTCGGCCAGTTGCGTGATGAGATGCTGGGTGAGGAGCGGCAAATCTTCTTTGCGCTGTCGAAGCGGCGGGAGTTCGATGGTGATGACGTTGAGGCGATAGAGTAAATCTTCGCGAAACGACCCGGTGCGCACGGCCTCGTGCGGCTCGCGATTGGTGGCCGCCAGCACGCGCACGTCAATCGGAATCTCCTGCGAGCCGCCGAGCCTGCGGACGGAGCGTTCTTCGAGCACGCGCAAAAGTTTGGCCTGCAAGAGCGTGGGCATCTCCGCGATCTCGTCGAGCAGGAGCGTGCCGCGATTGGCGAGTTCAAAGCAGCCCTGGCGACGCGCGCTCGCGCCCGTGAACGCGCCGCGCTCGTGTCCGAACAGTTCCGACTCCATCAGCGTTTCGGGGATCGCCGAGCCGTTGATCGCGATGAACTCGGCTTCTCGGCGCGGGCTGAGTTCGTGGATGGGGCGCGCGACGAGTTCTTTGCCCGTGCCCGATTCGCCCGTGATGAGAACGGAGGCCGAAGAAGACGCGACCTGCTCGACGAGTTTATAAACGCGCTGCATCGGCTCGGAGTTGCCGATCAGTTTCCCGAACGCGCCGCGCTCTCTGAGTTCGTGCCGGAGTGCGATGCTGTCGCGTTGCGCCTTGCCTTCATCCATCGCGCGGGCGACGACGGCGCAGAGCTTATCGTTGTCAATCGGCTTCTCGAAATAATGGTATGCGCCCTCCTCCTGTATCGCGCGCAAGGCCATCTCGACCGAACCTCCGCCCGTCAGCAGGATGACGGCGATCTCCGGGTGGCGCGCGCGCAACTCGCGCAGCAATTCGAAGCCGTTCAAGCCGGGCATCTTCACGTCGGAGACGACGACCGAAGGGCGAAACGCGGCCACGTGTTCGAGCGCGCGCGTCGCATCCCCCTCCGCCGCCGCTTCAAACCCGCCCGCCGTCAAAACATCGCGCAGGGTGCTTAATACAAGCGGCTCGTCGTCAATCACCAACACCCGTCCCTTAGACATGATCGCAGTTTAGCATAGAGCATTGAGTTTGAGTTTTAATAGAAAATCGGGAGAGATTTTAAGGAGACCCGAGCCTGAATGTCACGCGGAAGCACTCATCACCGCAGACACGAGAGAGCACGGATGAGAACGATGAACGCGAAACGATGAACGTGGAACGGAAAGCAGCAACTCGCTTGTCTGCTGTTGTGATTCATCGTTTCGCGTTCTGACTTCATCGTCTTCCACTGCGCCTGCGCTGGTAAATGCTTTAACTTATCTGCGCGAAATAATCGGCGATGGCGCGCGCGAGTGCGGCAGTCGTGAACTCGGCGGGTTGGATGTGGGTTGAGAGGTTGTAGTCGGCGGCGGCGTGCGCGGTGATGTCGCCGATGCAGGCGACTTTCACGTCGCCGAGGAGTTCTCCGAGATCGCGTGTGTCGAATAGCGCGGCGAAGTTCTTGACGGTCGAAGCGCTGGTGAAGGTGACGCAATCAACCGCGCCGCCGACGAGCAGCGCTTCGACGCGCGCGCGCTCCGTCGTCTGCGGCGGGACGGTGCGATAGACGGGCACGACATCGGCGCGCGCCCCGGCCTCTTCGAGCGCGCGCGGCAGGTAGTCGCGCGCGACGGCCGCGCGCGGAATGAGGAAGTTCAGACGGTCTAACGCCGCGCGCCCGCCGAGGTAATCGGCCAGCGCCTCGAAGACGCCTTCGGCCTTGAACTCGCCGGGCACGACATCCACGTGCACGCGCGCGTCGCGCAGGCGGTCGGCGGTGGCCGCGCCCGTCGCGCACACGTGCAGTTCGTCCAACTCGCTCGCGTCGTGGCCGCGCGCTTCCAGGCGGCGCATGAAGAAGTCCACGCCGTTCGCGCTGGTGAAGACGAGCCAGTCGTAGCCGTAGAGATGTTCGAGCGCTTCGTCGAGGGGCGCGTAGCTTTCCGGCTCGACGATTTCGATGGTGGGACAGGCGACGACGCGCGCGCCGTAGCTTTCGAGCGCGGCGGCGAAGTCTTGAGACTGCGCGCGTGCGCGCGTGATGACGACGGTGCGCCCGCGCAAGGGCTGCTCTGGAATCGTGCGTGAATCGGGCGTCATCAAGAGAAACGTCGCGGAAAATTCAACGGGATGCGGCAGCTTCAAACGAACTGCGTTCAAACGACCAAGCCTTCGAGCAACTCTGCCGCGCCGCGTTCGCGCAGACGCGTGGCGAGCGTTTCTCCCGCGCGCGCGGCGTGGCCTATGTCGTCTTCAAGAGAATCGCGTATGAGTCGCCCGCCGTCGAGCGCGGCGACGAGCGCTTCGAGACGGAGCGTGCTGCCGCCGCTCATAACGGCGTGCGCGGCGATGGGCACCTGGCAGCCGCCGCCGAGCGCATAGAGCAAGGCGCGTTCGGCGGTGCAGGCGGCGCGCGTCGGGGCGTGTTCGAGTAGTGCGACGAGCGAGAGAGTCCTCGCATCGTTCGCGCGCGTCTCGATGCCGAGCGCGCCCTGCCCGACGGCAGGCAGCATCTCCGCGTGCGGGATAGATGCGTTGATGCGTCGCTCGAAGCCGAGGCGGCGCAAGCCTGCGGAGGCGAGGATGATGGCGTCGTATCCGCCCTCGTCGAGTTTGCGCAAACGCGTGTCCACGTTGCCGCGCAAGTCTTTGATGCGAACGTCGGGGCGCAAGTGCTTCAACTGCGCCTGCCGCCGCAGACTCGACGTGCCGACGACGGCATTCTGTGGCAAATCGCGGAGCGAGTTGTTTTGCGACGACGCGACGCCCTCACGAAAAATCAGTGCGTCGCGCGCGTCTTCGCGCTCGGTGACGGCGGTGATCGAGAGATTGTCGGGCAAGGTCGTCGGCAAATCTTTGAGCGAGTGGACGGCGAGGTCGATCTCTTCGGCGAGCAGCGCCTCTTCAAGTTCCTTCGTGAAGACGCCCTTGCCGCCGATGACGGCGAGCGGCACGTTCTGCATCACGTCGCCCGAAGTCTTGATGATCTCGATGCGTATCTCTGTCCGAGGATGCAACTCCGTGAGCCGCGCTTTGACCCACTCCGACTGCCACAACGCCAGCTTCGATCCGCGCGAGCCGATGATGAAATGCTCTCTCATAAAAATAGATGTCAGATGCTGGATGCCGGATGTTAGTGAAAACCATGCTTACTAACGTGTGGCATCCAGCATCCGGCACCTTAGTCCTCTAGTCCGAAAGTGTTGCGCCACGCCTTCAAGTTGTCTTCCTCGCCGGTGTCGTGCGAGCGGCGCAGGCGGTTAATGATGGGGTGGGAGATTTTGTTGACGGTGGACATCAGCAGGGCTTCGACGGCGCGCTCCTGTTCGGGCGTCAACTCGCCGAGCCGTGTGCGCTGGCGTTTGAGTTCGGCGCGCGCGATCTCTTCCAACTTCTCCTTGAGCGCGGCGACCGTCGGGCCGAGGTCGAGCGAGCGCAGCGCCTGTTGAAACTGCATCACTTCGGATTCGACGATTAACTCGGCGCGCTCGGCTTCGCGTTCGCGCTCGCGTATGTTGGAGGCGACGACCGCTTCGAGGTCGTCAACGTCGAAGACGAACAAATTGTCGAGTTCGCCGACCAATGGATCGACGTTGCGCGGGACGCTGATGTCTATGAAGAAGGCCGGGCGCTGGCGACGCGTGGCGAGCGCCTCGCGCGCCATCTCCTGCGTAACGACATACTCGTCGGCGGCGGTCGAGCAGATGATGATGTCGGCTTCGGCCAGATGCGCGGGGAGGGAAGAGAAGTCGAGCGCCTCGCCCTTGATCTTTCGCGCGAGTTGTTCGGCTGTCTCGACGGTGCGGTTGGTGACGAGGACGCGCGACGCGCCCGCGCTCGCCAGATGTTGCGCGGCCAGTTCGGCCATCTCGCCCGCGCCGATGACGAGCACGGTCGTGCCCTTGAGCGAGCCGAAGATTTTGCGCCCCAACTCGACCGCCGTGAAACTGATCGAAACGGCGGAGGCCGCAATCCCTGTCTCCGTGCGCACGCGCTTGGCGACGCGCAGCGCATGATGCACGAGGCGATGCAGGACGCGCCCCGCCGTTCCCGCCGTGACCGCGTTCGAATAGGCGCGCCGCACCTGTCCGAGCACCTGCGGCTCGCCCACCACCATCGAATCGAGCGAAGAGGCGACGCGGAAGACATGCCGCACGGCCTGTTCATCAGCGTGCATGTAGAGGTGCTCGCCGAAAAACTGGTTGGGCACGCGCCGCGTCTCGCTCAGGAATGAACTGATGCGCGCCGCGCCCTCGTCGCCGCCGAAGGCGCGCGTCGCCGCGAGCACTTCGACGCGGTTGCAGGTGGAGACGATCAAGCCGTCGCTGATCAAGTCGCCGTCAACCAGAGTCTGCAAAGTCTCGGCGCACGCTTCGTCCGTGAAGGCCAGACGCTCGCGCACCTCGACCGGCGCAGTCTTATGATTGAGTCCGACGAGGATGATTGACATAAAAAAGCTGTCCGCTGTCCGTAGTTAGTTGTCCGTTGTTTTTCGCCTGGCCGCAGTTGACGCTTTCAGCTTTAGCAACTCGTGTGATAGCCACAAGCAACGGACAACTGACGACGGACAAAGGGCGTTTTATCCAAAAACGTGATAGCCGCCCATCAGGCGTGTGCCGAGAAAAGTGAAGAGGACGAGGCCGAAACCGGCGAGGCCGATGATGGCCGATTTGCGCCCGCGCCATTGGATGCGGTAGTGGATCATGGTCAGGTAGAGCAGCCATGTGATGAGCGCGAAGACCTCCTTCGGGTCGTTGTTCCAGATGCGCCCCTTCTGTTGTGAAGACAAAATCGCGCCCGTGATGATGCCGAGCGAAAGAAGCGTGAAGCCGATTCCGGCGGCGGTCGAACCGATGTCGTCTACGGTCGTCAGCGACGGCAGGCGGTGAAAGAGCGCGGAGAAAGTTTTCAATTTCAACTCGCGTTCCTGCCAGAGATACATCGCGCTCGCAGCGAAGACGATGAAAAACGCGGCGTAGGAAAAGATAAGAAACGCCGTGTGGATGGGAAAAATCCACCCGCCCGCGCCCTCCGCAACCGTCCCGACGCGCGCGTCCGTCGAACCGCGCATGAGCATCGCCGCCGTGACCAGAAAGGCGACGAGCGGCATCAGGAAAGTGCCGAGCGCTTTGATCTGATAGCGGAAGTAGGCCAGCCCGTAGGCGACAACGAGCGTCCACGCGAGGAAAGAGAGCGTTTCGCGCAGGCCGAACAACGGGTAATGGCCGTCCTGTATCCAGTCGCGCAAAAAGGCCGCCGTGTGCGCGGCGAAACCTACGCCGAGCGACGCGAGCGCCACGCGTTCGACCGGGCGGCGCTTGTAGGCAAACGCGAGTATGGCGTGAACCGCCGCGTTCACATAAGCTGCCAGGGCTGCGAGTAGAAGATAATTCATCGGGGGCGCTCGGTCGCGGAACTCTCACCAAAAACTTCTCGCGGCATTGTACGGGATGGAGGAAAAACGCGGCAAGCGGCCAATTCCGAAACGCGCTGTTGTCACCGCACGGCAAGACGTGAGAAACTGACAGGCAGACATGCCGCACGCCAAGCCGACAATTCATTTCGTCTCAAAGGTGCCGGATAGGGTGCAAGAGAATGCCTGACCGCGAAGACGCCTGGAAACTTCTCTGCGAGTACACACAGGGCGAGAGCCTGCGCCGCCACGCGCTCGCCGTCGAGCGAGCGATGCGCGCCGCCGCCGCGCGCTACGGCGACGGGAACGCGGACGCAGACGAATGGGGCATGGTCGGCCTGCTCCACGATTTCGACTACGAAATGTTTCCCGACCCGGAAGGCGGCCATCCCTTCAAAGGCGCAAACATACTGTGCGGGCGCGGCTATCCGGATCACTTCATCCGCGCCATCATGGGACACGCAACTTACACGAATGTGCCGCGCGACACGCAGTTGGCGCGCGCACTCTTTGCCACAGACGAACTCTGCGGCTTCCTCGTCGCCTGCGCGCTCGTGCGCCCTTCGCGGAGTCTGGACGACATGGAAGTCTCGTCCGTTAAGAAGAAACTGAAAGACAAGGCTTTCGCGCGCACGGTCAACCGCGAAGACATACATCAGGGCGTCGCGGAACTGGGCGTCTCGCTCGACGAGCACATCCGCTTCGTCATAGACGCGTTGCGCCCCGTGCAAAAAGAGATCGGGTTGAATAGTTTAACGGCGGGCGGCGCAGTTTAAGCCCGCGCGCTTAGTGTGCCCACCGGGCGAAAAGAAGTTCGGCGACGAGGAGCAGTAGGATGACGGCGAAGACGAGCGAGGCGAGCGAGGTCAGGGTCGCCTGCAATTTTCGCCGCCGCGCGGTGTGACGATACACGAAGATGCCCGCGAGCGTGCTCACGACGAGGGGGACGAGCAGAAGCGCCGCCTCCATGCCGATTGTTCCCCTCAGGCGAGTGAGGTACGCGTTTAGCAGGTAGGCGAAGAGATACACCCCGCCCGCGTTAAGGAGGGCGGCGATGAGCGAAGTGATGATCAGCAACTTCCAACGCATCGGCCAAAAAAGTCCTGTGTAAAGCTTCGGACTCGACGACTGTTAACAAGGTTGGTTTAGAGAGCAAATGGCGGAGCGCCGCCAAGCATATCATAGGAGAAGCAAGTGACAAGTGACGAGCGACAGGTGACTAGTCGGATCAGGCTGTGATTGGTTTTCCCGCTCGTCACCTGTCGCCCATCACTCATCACTCGAAAAAATGGTCACTAGAAACGCACTGTTGTACCTGGCGCGGCAGGAGGGCTTGAAAGACTTCGCGACGCGCTTTCGCCCGTTCAAAAAGATGACGACGCGCTTCGTGGCGGGCGAGGACATCGCGGAGGCCGTCGCCGCGATCCGCGAAATCAACGCGCGCGGCGCGGGCGCGTCCTTCGACCACCTGAACGAATCGGTCGCGAGCGTGGCCGAGACGGAAGGCGAAGTGCACGAGTACAAGCGCGTGCTCGCGGCCATTGACGAGACGAACATACGCTCGAACGTCTCGATCAAGTTGACGCAGTTCGGCCTCGAAATAGACCCGGAGCTGGCCTATCGCAACGCGCGCGAAGTTGTGTTGGAGGCATCGCGGCGCGGCAACTTCGTCCGCGTGGACATGGAGCAGTCGAGCGTGACGCAGGTGACGATTGATATTTTCAAACGCCTGCGCGCGGAGTTTGACCTGAACACCGTCGGCATCGTTCTGCAATCATACCTGCGGCGCACCGAGCGCGACGTGGAAGACCTCCTGCGGATTCCGGCGCGCATACGCATCTGCAAAGGCGCGTACAACGAGCCGCCCGAAGTGGCCTTCCCCGACAAGCGGGACGTTGACGAAAACTACATCCGCGTGATGCGGACGCTGTTGTCGAGCGGCATCTATCACGGCATCGCCACGCACGATCCGGCCATGATCGAGGCGACCATCAACCACGCCACCAGAGAGGGAATTGCCAAAGAGGCTTTCGAGTTCCAGATGCTCTACGGCGTGAGGCGCGACCTACAGGTGCAACTCGCGGAGGACGGCTACAACATGCGCGTCTATGTGCCCTACGGCAAGCACTGGTATCCTTACTTCATGCGGCGGCTGGCGGAACGCCCGGCCAACGTCTGGTTCGTGTTGAAAAATATGTTCAAGGGTTGACGCTCTGGTATAGAGGTGCGCGATGTTTTGTCCCGAATGCGGCGCGGGCGACCAAAGGGCTGACGCATACTGCACGCGTTGCGGCGAGTGGCTCTTTGATGCCAAGTCCGCGCAAGGCCACTGGCATCCGGTCTTGCGCCGGGCGCGAACGCCGGAACAGCGTATGAAGATGATGCTCGTCTTCAACACGCTCGACGCCGTGCTCGCGCTCGCCTCCGCCGTCATCATCTACGCGACGCAGGCGGGACGCGCCGGCCACGCTCCACTCGTCTATGTCGCCGCCGCGTTCTGCATCGTGATCGCCGCGCACCAGATCATCAGCCTGATCGTCAATCTGAAAATCCAGCAACGCCTGAAGCGCGCACGCAACGAAGACGCGACCGCCGCCGCCGCCGCAGCGCTCGCGGGCGAAACACACGCGCACGCGTTGAACGCGGCGGACTCCGGCTTATTCACAGAGGTTCAGCGCGGGAGCGTGACGGAGAACACGACCGAGCTTTTGGACGCCGTCCCGCGCCGGACTGAGCAGAGGCAGACGAGATGAGCGATTTCGTATGGATACTGTGGGTGGTGCTCGGCGTGATCCTGATCGTCGCCGAAATTTTCACGTCGGGCTTCGTCCTGCTCTGGTTCGGAGTGGGCGCGATTGCCGCCGCGCTCGCCGCGCTCGTGGGCTTCGGCTACCCCTTCCAGTTTCTACTCTTCTTCGTCGTCTCGATAGCCCTGACCGCCGCCTCGCGCACCATCTTCACTAAATATTTCATGCGCGGCTCCGAAGAAGGCGGCTACAAATCGGGGGCGGAATCATTGCCGGGACAAGTGGGCACGGTCGTCACTTCGAGTCAGGGCGCGCTCTCGGAAGGCGCGGTGAAAGTTTACGGCTCGACGTGGACGGCATACCCGGCGGAAGGCGAAGAACCTCTGGAGGCGGGCGCGCGCGTCGTCGTCGAGAGCGTGCGCGGCGCGTCAATCTACGTGCGCCGCGCGCCCACCGAACCCGACTGGCGACAGAGCGCGCTGCCGGAAGCGAGGGAAGAATAAGACTAAGGCGTGGGGACAAGGGTAAAGGGGAAAGGTAAAAACAGGAAGCGGGGCGCAGCAGTTGATCGCTGCGCCCCGCTTTTGTCTTTAACCTTTACCCCTTACCCCGGTCTTAAGGGATCGGCGACGTGTCGTCTTCCGTGCCGCGGAGGGTTTCGTCGTCTTCGAGCGCGCTGAGTTCGACGGTGATCGGTTTGGAGTCGGCGGCCGTGAGGTCTTCGCCGTCGAAGCGCGCGAGGACGACCGTGATGTTATCTTCGCCGCCACGCTTGTTGGCCTCTTTGATAAGGGCGTCGCAGGCCGCGGCGAGATCGCCGCGACAGTCGGCGACGATCTGGAGCATCTCTTCGGCGCGCATCTTGCCGGAGAGGCCGTCGCTGCACAGCAGCATGATGTCGCCGCGCTGGAGGCGGACGCGCGATATAACCGGCGTGAGATCGCTCTGCGCCCCGAGGGCTTGGAGGATGACGTTGCGGAACATGTGCGTCTCCGCGTCTTCTTCCGTGATCTGGCCGACATCCACGAGTTGCTGTACGAGCGATTGATCTTTGGTGGCGAGTTTGATCTCGTCGCCGCGGATGACGTAGGCGCGGCTGTCGCCGACCTGCACGATGTCCATCGCCCCTCCGGCGATGGCGGCGGCCGTAAGCGTCGCGCCCATGCCGCTGCAACGCGGGTCTTCGAGGCTCTTGCGATGAATGGCGTAGTTGGCGTAGCCGGTGGCGTTGCGCAGGCAATCGACGAGCGGCACGTTCGCGCCCTGATCGTCCGTCTTGTGCTCGTCCTCTTCGGTGAGCATCTCGCGCACGCTCTCGACGGCCATCCGGCTCGCCACATCGCCCGCCAGCGCGCCGCCCATCCCGTCCGAGACGATGAGCACCAGCCCTTCGCTCCCCACTTCAAAGCGGCGAAAGTTTTCGGGCAGCTCGGTTTTGGCGTCCGAGCCGCTCCAACTCTCGCTCGACGCGAGATCAAGCACGAGAAAATTATCCTCGTTGCCCTGCCGGACGCGGCCAACGTCAGTTTGTGCGTATAACTCGACGAACATAAGCAAGTGACAGGTAACGGGTGACAGGTGACAGGTGATAAGACAAGCGAGAGTTTAACTTGTCGTCTGCCGCCTGTCACCTGCCGCTAAATTTTTCCGAGCGCTTGATCGAGATCGGCGATGATGTCGTCCACGTCTTCGAGGCCGACGCTGATGCGCACGAGGCCGTCGGTGATGCCGAGGCGCGCGCGCGTCTCGGGGAGCACGGAGGCGTGCGTCATCGTCGCGGGGTGCGAGATGAGCGTCTCCACCGCGCCGAGGCTTTCGGCGAGCGTGCAGAGGCGCACGCCTTCGAGCACCGCGCGCGCGTTGTCTAAAGAGCCGACATCGAAGGAGACCATGCCGCCGAAGCCGCGCTGCTGTCGTTTCGCCAGATCGTGCTGGCGATGCGAGAGGGAGCCGGGGTAATAGAGCTTCTGCACCTTCGGGTGTTCTTCGAGGAAGGCGGCCACGGCGCGCCCGTTGCGGTCGTGCTGTTCCATACGGAGCGCGAGCGTCTTCGTGCCGCGCATGATGAGCCACGAATCGAAGGGCGAGAGGATCGCGCCCACGCTGTTCTGTATAAACTTGATCCACTCGGCGTCCTGCTCGTCGTTCAAGACCACGACGCCACCGACGCTGTCCGAATGACCGTTCAGATATTTCGTCGTCGAATGCAACACGATGTCCACGCCGAACTCCAGCGGGCGTTGCAGGTAGGGCGAGAGAAAAGTGTTATCGCACACGACGCGTGCGCCGCGCGCGTGCGCGATGTCCGAGACGGCCTGCAAGTCCGTCACCATCATCACGGGGTTGGTCGGCGTCTCGACGAAG
>DASQDV010000124.1:0-9726 GCA_035633995.1 Pyrinomonadaceae bacterium
CGCCGCCACGCGTAGCCCTTCGTGCCGCCGCCGTCGGTTTCGTAAGTCATGCCCGTCGCGCCGTTCAAAGCCGGCCACGAATCCCAGAAGAAAGGGCCGAAGAGATCGAACACGTCGCGCACGTAATAATCCCAGTTGCGCGCGTCGAATTGCGCGGCGTTGGCGCGGCCAAACTCCGTGAGCCAGCGCGTGGTTTGCGCGGGCGGCAAGTTCGGGTTGACGGGAAGCGCGGCGGGCGGGAAGAAATACTGCGAGGGCTGCCCGTGATGATCTACGAAGATTTGCGGGTTCCAGTCGAGGTAGGCGCGCTGCAAGTTGCGCGTCTCGATTTGCGTGGCGGCGAGGTTGTCGCGGTTGAGATCGAAGCGGTAATGGTTGGCGCGTCCCCAGATCGACCAGGGCTCGCGGTGTTCGCCCGCGAGCGGGTCGGCGTTGCCCGTGCCGAACGAGTTGTACCACGTAACGAAACGCTCGTGGCCGTCGGGGTTCGAGCAGACGTTGACGAGGACGACGGTGTTTTTCAGGATGTCGAGCGTCGCCTGCTCGTTCGACGCGGCGAGTTGATAGACGACCTGCATCATCGCTTCGAACGACGCCGACTCGTTGCCGTGAATCGTGTAGCTCATAAAAGAGATGAGCGGCATCTCCGAGGCGATGCGCGCGGCCTCCTGCGCGTTCGTCGTGCGCGGGTCGGCGAGGCGCGCGATGCTCTGTTTGATCTGGTCAATGCGCTGCAAGTTTTCCGGCGCGGAAATGACGACGAGATGCATCATGCGGTGCTCGTTCGTCTCGCCGATGTCGGTGACGCGCACGCGGTCGGGCGCGGCGGCGGCGATGCGTTCGATGACGCGTTCCATCGTCGCGTAGTTCGTGTGAAAGTCGCCCACGTCGAAGCGCGTCACCGTCTGCGGGCGCGGCACCTGCTCGCGATAGGGGCCGCGCGCGTAGAAGTCGAAACGCGAATCGTCGCGCTGCGCCTGCGCGTTCGAGAGCGCGGAGAGGACGAAAAGAGCGGCGAGCAGAAGGAGAGCGCACGACGAGGGGCGACTGTTCTGGATCATCTGTCAGGCAGCTTTCTGTGTGTTGAGAGTTTGATAAAGACGGCGACGATATTACCCTGTCACAGTCTCGACACTCAAATAAAAGTTCGATTTTAGACGAGCCCCCGAACGCAGAGACTATGACCGACAATTTTTCCGACGAAACAAGAGAAGGGCGCTGCCCGCGTTGCGCCGCCGCCGTAGGCTTCCTGCGCGCGTGGAACGAACTCGACGAAGCGGAGCGCGAGGTTGTGCGCCGCCTGCCTGCGTCCGCCGTCTACTCGCTCGCGGAACGCTCGGCGCGGCATCTCTGGTGCGTGCGCTGCTGGCATGAAGAGACAGGCAGCGCGCAGCGCGACGCGTGAAAAGCGCGCGTTAAACAACAAAGGCCGGAGCCGGCGGCTGCAAGCGGGCGGGTCTTGGCAATGCTAAAACCTGCGTGCTTGCAGCCGCCGGTTCTGACGCGGGCGCTGGCTTTAACGCAGGAAGCGGAAAGTTCTTATTCCGCGCCGCCCATCGTGATCATGTCATAGGCGGCGCGGATGGCCGACATCTGTTTCGTGAGTTCATCCATGAGCGCAACGGCTGATTCGTAACCTGCGGCGCGCGCGAGGTCTTGCAGCAGGGCGTGGTCGGGGGCGGCGGGCAGGTGCGAGGAACGCCCGGCGACGATGCGCAGGTGATGATCGAGCCGGCGCAAGGTGGTGTAGCCCCAGGCGAGAGTGTGGTGAGTTTCCGCGTCGAGCGACCCGGCGTCGCGCAGGCGCGCGAGCGTCGTCCGCGTCGAACGATCCGCGCCGTCGTCGCGCACGTCGTCGCGCAGTTGCAGGTAGCGCACGGCGAAGTACACGTCGAGCATGCCGCCCGCGCCGAACTTGATGTCAACGGCGCGCGCCGCCGTGCCTCGCCCGACGCCGCCGCGCTCGCGTTCCAGACGCTCGCGCACACGACGCGTCTCGCGCCGCAACTCTTCCGCATCGAATGCGCGCGCCGCTTCATGGATTGCCTGCCGCGCCTTCGCTTCGGCAGCGCGCCCCAGTTCGAGGTCGCCGCCCACCGCGCGCAGCTTCACGTAAGCGAGCCACTCCCAGACGCTCGTGCGCGTCTTGAGATATTCGACGAACGACTCGCTGCTGCGCACGAGCGCGCCGTTTCGCCCATCGGGGCGCAGGCGCAAATCAACACGGTAGACATAGCCCGCGCGCGTCAGGCTCGACAGCGCGGCGACCATCAACTCGACGAGCCGCGTGTAAGCCTCTTCACGCGTGAGCGCGCGGACGGGCGAAGGCACCTGCGCGTCGTAGACGATGACGAGGTCGAGGTCGGAGCCGTAATCCATGCCGCCGCTCGCGAGGCGTCCGAGACCGAGCACGGAGAGGCGCGGCCCCGCCGCAAGGTTTCCGTAGCGCCGCGCCATCTCGCGGCGCGCGATAAAGTAGGCGGCGTTGATGCTCGCCGCGGCGAGTTCGGTTTGCAATCGGTTCGATTCGGCGTGCGTGAGTTGGCCGCCCACGTCGCACGCGCCCGCCTCGATGAGAAGCTGCGACCACGTGCGGCGCAGCGCGATCAACTCCGCGCGAAAACTGGACTCGCGATCAATCTCCCGGCGCAGGAGCGCACGGTAGTCGCGCTCGCCGACCGCCTCCACGCCGGTCGTGAGCGCGGGAATCAAAGCCGGGTTGCTCGCGATCATCTCGCCGAAGTATTCCGACGCGCCGCACAATTGCACCAGCGCGCGCAAACTTTCCTCCGAGAGTTCTACGTCTGCGTTCGACTTGTCGAGCGAGGCGGCGACGCGTGCGGTGTAAGAGAGCGCGCGCCGTGTGTTGAGCGCGCCGCGCGCCGCGTCGTAGAGGAGACGTGCGACACGCTTGACTGTGCCGCTCCCGGTCGCGCGCGCGTGCAGGTTGACATGGGCGCTCACCGGAATGAGACGGGGCGCGAAGACTTGCGCGGCGGCGAGCGTCGCGGCGGCGTCGGAGTGCGCGCTCGACGCGACTTCGAGACGCGGTTCCTGAAACGGCGCGGCGCGAGTTGCCGCTTGAACACGCGTTGCGCCGTCCACTTCAACGGTGGCGTCAGCTTCACCGTTTGTATCCGGTTCGATGGCGGCGGTTGCGTTCCCCGTCGCGGAGTCGTTCGACGTTGCGGCGTCGTTCGTCGTCGCGTCGTTCAACGTCGTCGCATCGTCGAACGCGTCGCCCTCCGTATCTTCGGCGTTAGTCGTTCCGGCATGTGGCGCGGCGTTATCATCTTGCGCCTCCCCAAAGACGCGCTCGTAAGCGGCACGCACGCGCATCGTGTGCAGTTCGAGCGC
Source organism: Pyrinomonadaceae bacterium (assembly GCA_035633995.1). Classification (GTDB taxonomy): domain Bacteria; phylum Acidobacteriota; class Blastocatellia; order Pyrinomonadales; family Pyrinomonadaceae; genus JAIVJZ01. The sequence continues at coordinate 3,358 of DASQDV010000124.1, forward strand.
GCGGTTGAACGCGGCGAGCGCGCCCGGTTCGGTGAAATTCATGCGGCGCGCGACGAGCGTGCGCCGCGCTTCTTCGTCGGGGACGGAGTGCGTTTGCAGGCCGTGCTCCATTTGCAGGCGGTGTTCGAGCGTGCGGAGGAAACTGTAGGCGTCGGAGAGTTCGGTGCGCTCGCGCTCGTTGATGAGGCGGCGGTCGGCGAGGCGTCCGAGACTGATGAGCGTGTGCGGCGCATGCAGCCACGTGTCCGCCGCGCCGTGCGCGAGTTGGAGCGCCTGCGCGATAAACTCGATCTCGCGGATGCCGCCGCTGCCGAGTTTGACGTTGAAGCCGCGCGAACGGTCTGCGTGCTGCCGGTCGATCTTCTGCTTGGCGAGGCGCACGTTCGAGAGCGCGGCTTCGACCGTCGCCGCGTGCGTGTAGACGCGCGGGCGGACGGCTTCGGCAAAACGCGCGTAGAGCGAACCTGCCCCGGCGGCGGCGCGCGAGCGGATGAGCGTTTGCAGTTCCCAGGCCTGCGCGCTCGTGCGGTAATAACTGAGGGCTTCGGCGAGCGAACAACTGAGCGCACCGTCGCGCCCGTGCGGGCGCAGGCGCAAATCAACGCGATAGGCCGCACCCTCGCCCGTTTGTTGACCGACGATGCGCGTCACGCGTTCGGCGAGGCGATTGAAGTATTCGCGGTTGGTCGTCGAGCCGCGTTCGCCCGTGCCGGAAGTCTGGCCGTCGTCGGAATAGAGAAAGAGAAGGTCTATGTCGGAGGCGTAGTTGAGTTCGCGCGAGCCGAGTTTGCCGAGCGCGACGACCGCGAAACTGGCGGTTGTTTTGCGCCCGCGCTCGTCCGTGCAGAGCGGTGCGCCGTAGCGGTTGTCGAGTTCCTGCCGCGCGAGGTTGAGCGCGTAGGCGAGGATGGTGTCGGCGAGGTTCGAGAGTTCTTCCGTCGTCTCGACAATTGAGTTGGTGCGGCGCACGTCGTGCAGGTAGATACGCAGGAGTTCGCGCCGCCGGAAACGCGCGAGCACGACTTGCGGCTCGACCTGCGAATGAGTCAATGCGAAACGCGCGAGCGACTCGCCCAGTTCCTCCGTCGTCCTGACGTGCGTGTCGGCGCGTTCGCGCGCGAGCCAGCTCAAATAATCCGGGTTCTGCGCAAGCGTCGTCCCCAGCAGCGGACTCCACGCGGCGAGCGCGAGCGCATCGGACAACAATCCCTCGTCGCGCGCGAGTTTTTGCGCCGCGCGCGCATGTTCCGCCGCGAGCCGTTCATAAAACGCGCGCGCGCCCTCCGCGTCCGGCAAGTCGCGCACGAGCGCCTCGATCTTTTCGTCAGGCTTCAACAAAGCACTTTGATTGTAACGCGAAGCGCGGCGCGTTGCGGAGCGATGTCCGGCTGCGAGGGGCAAAGGAAAGAGAACCGGATCAGTTAAGGCTTGCGGTATAATGTCGCCGTTAAAGATTGTTGCTGCATGGTGGAAGACAAACGCCCTGTTTCAACGTGAGGTGTCGCTATGACAGAACTGCTGGAAAAAGCATTCGCCGAAGCATCTAAACTTTCACACGAAGCACAGGACATGCTGGCTCGAATGTTGCTGGATGAACTCGTAACCGAAGAGACGTGGGATGACGCTTTCGCGAAGTCGCAAGGCAAACTGACACAACTGGCCGACGAAGCCTTAACTGAATACCGAAACGGTAAAACTAAACCGCTCGAAGAAATCCTGTGACCTCTCACACCACGGAAAGATTTCGGAAAGCCTTTGCGAACTTACCCCGGCACACTCAGCGTAAGGCGCGAGAAGCATATCAGTTGTGGCAGCAGAATCCGTATCATCCAAGTTTACAGTTCAAGCAAGTCCATACACGCGAGGCGATCTATTCCGTTCGTATCGGAATCGGCTGGCGCGCAGTTGGGGTGAAAAGCGAAGACACAATGGTCTGGTTCTGGATCGGCTCGCACGCCGAATATGACAAGTTGCTCTCACAGCTATAGCAAGATGCGTGACAAAATCATATAAGTCGGCTGCCTACACAATAAGGATACGTGTTGAAAATCATTCGGAAAATATTTGCGGGCGGGTACTCGGCGATCATCTTTTTGTTTCTGTGTTGCGCCGTCGCTTTGATCGTCTTCGCCCTGCTCGAATTGTGGCAGGGCATCAACCCCAACTCTCCGTTGCCGCTGAGGGAGCGTTTCAACGCGGTGCTGGAGTGCGTCGGGCTGTTGACCATCGCGGTGGCTTCGCTCGAACTCGGGCAGACCATTCTCGAAGAAGAGGTGATCAGGGAATCGCAGATGAGCGCGCCCACGCGCGTCCGGCGTTTCCTGTCGCGGTTCATGGTGGTCGTCATCGTGTCGCTCTCCATCGAATCGCTGGTGGCGGTCTTTCAATTCCTTCACGACAAGCCGGAGCAGCTTCCGCAGGCCTCGGCCATCGCGGTCGCGGCAGCCGCGTTGCTGGCCGCGTGGGGCGTGTTCATCAAATTGAACAAGAGCGCGGAGGAGTTGGAACCGGAAGCGATGGAGGACGCGAAGAGTGAAGACCGCGTGGTCGAAGAAGATGAGGGCGCGCGTTGAGCGGGGAGAAACCACGTGACTGAGATCGAAAGGCTCGCGGATCAAATGCAACGCGCCTTCTACCGGGAAGCGTGGTGCGGCCCTTCGCTGCTCGAAACGCTTCAGGGCGTCGGCGCGGCGCAGGCGGCGGCGCGTCCGCTCGCGCGGGCGCATAGCATCTGGGAGATCGTCTCGCACGTAAGCGGGTGGAAAAGGACGGTGCATCAAAGGCTCGAAGGCCAACCCGCGAGGCTCCCCGAAGAAGGCGATTGGCCGCCAATTGCGGACACGAGCGAGCGGAGTTGGCAGGAGACGCTCTCGAAGTTGAAGGCGCGACACGACGCGTTGCTGGCTGCGGTGCGTGGTCTCGCCGAAGCGCGCCTGGAGGATGTGCTTTTGACGGAGAGCAGCCGCGAGACGGGCGGGGGCGTGTCGTGCTACGTGACGCTTCATGGCGCGGCGCAGCACGACCTCTATCACGGCGGGCAGATTTCCCTGCTGCGGAAAGGCTGACGCGCTGCGACGTAAAATCAAATTGAAAATCTTAAACGCGAAGTCTTATGCCGAAGGGCTTCGATATTTGACGGAGCGCGACCGCGCACTCGCGCGCATACTCGCAGAGTTCGGCACGCCGCCCGAGTGGTTTCGCCCGCCGGGTTTCCCGACGCTCATCCTGATCATCCTCGAACAGCAAATTTCGCTCGCGTCGGCCAAAGCCGCGTTCGCGCGCCTCGCCGCGCTCGCCTCGCCGCTCACGCCCGCGCGTTTCCTCTCGCTCGCTGACGCCGAACTCAAGGGCGCGGGCTTCAGCCGGCAGAAGACCGCTTACGGCAGAAACCTCGCACGCGCGATCCTGAACGGCGAACTCGACCTCGAAGCTTTCGACGCGATGACGGACGCGGAAGTGAAAGCCGTCTTGGTGAAGGTAAAAGGGATCGGGGCGTGGACGGCGGACATCTATTTGTTGCGCGCGCTCAGAAGGCCGGACGCGTGGCCTGCCGGAGACCTCGCGCTCGCCATAGTCGTGCAGGAATTGAAGGGTCTCGCGTCGCGCCCGGGCGCGAGCGAACTCGAAGCCATCGCAGAAGCGTGGCGCCCCTGGAGGGCTGTGGCCGCGCGCCTGTTATGGCACCACTATTTGAAGGGCAGAGCGGCGAGCGACGCTTGAAGCGGACTTTCGCGGCGCGCTGCTAAGCTGCTACTTTAGCGCAAAGCTTGAGGAGGGTTGACTATGAAGTTGAAACTAACTCTGTGCCTGATCGTGCAGCTTCTGTGTGCGTCGAATCTGTCGGCGCAGACGCGCTCCGGCGTCGAACACTGGCCTTCTTTTCGCGGCAGGAACGCGGCGGGCGTCGCCGCCGACGGCCAGAACCTTCCTCAAAACTGGAACGCGCCGAAAGGCGAGCACATCAAGTGGAAGACGAAGATTCCGGGGCTGGCGCATTCGAGTCCGGTCGTCTGGGGCGGGCGCGTCTTCGTCACCACCGCCGTCAGCAGCGCGCGTGGCGACGGCACTTTCCGTCCCGGACTCTACGGCGACGGCGACGCTTCGGACGACAGATCAAGCCAGCGGTGGAAGCTCTACGCGCTCGACAGCAAGACCGGCAAAATTCTGTGGGAGCGGACGGCTTACGAGGGCGTACCGCGCGAGAAACGTCACGTCAAGGCCACTTACGCCAACGCCACGCCCACGACCGACGGGCGCTACGTCGTCGCCTTCTTCGGCTCTCAAGGGTTGTACGCGTTCGACATGCAGGGTCGCATGATCTGGAAGAAAGACCTCGGCGTCTTGAACGCGGGCGCGTATGACATTCCCAGTTATGAATGGGGGACGGCCAGTTCGCCCATCATCTACAAGGACGCCGTGATCGTTCAATGCGACACGCAAAGCGGATCGTTTCTGCTCGCGTCCGACATCAAAACCGGCAGGACGCTCTGGAAGACCGAGCGCGAAGAACTGCCTTCGTGGGGCACGCCCACAGTCTATTCCGGCGCGGGCGGCGCGCCGCAGATCGTCACCAACGCTTCAAACTTCATACGCGGTTACGACCCGGCGACGGGCAGAGAGTTGTGGCGGCTTGGCGGCAGTTCGAAGATCACCGCGCCGACTCCGATCTTTTCCGGCGACCTGATCGTCGTCGCGAGCGGGCGCAGGCCGGAAGCCCCGATCTTCGTCATCCGCGCGGGCGCGTCGGGCGACATCACGCTGGCGAAGGGCGAGTCGTCGAACAAGTCGGTCGCGTGGAGCAAACAGGGGCGCGGTTCTTACATGCCGACGCCGCTCATCTACGGCGGGCACCTCTACGTGCTCTCGAATCAGGGCGTCTTCGATTGTTACGATTTGCGTACGGGCGCGGAAATTTATCGCGAAAGAATCCCGCATCAGGGCAGCGGCTTCAGTGCCTCGCCGGTGGCGGCGGACGGGCGGATTTACCTGCCGAGTGAGGACGGCGAGATGTTCGTCGTGCGGGCGGGCGCGAAGTTCGAGTTGCTCGCGCGCAACACGATGGGCGAACTGCTCATGGCGACGCCCGCCATCTCCGCCGGACAAATGTTCGTGCGGACGCAACATCACCTGTTCGCCATCGGAAAATAAGAGCCGCCGCGTGCGGAAAGGCGCTCGCCGGAGTCCACTTCAAGCGCCGACGAGCTTGCGATACGCCGCGTACACGTCGGATAGACGATCTGCGGCGGCCGGGTCGCTGCGCGCAAGCAGTGTGATGATCTCGTCGCGCCCGGCAAACAACGCTTGTGCGGACTGTTGCTGTGCGGGCGTGAAAGGCGAGTCGTCGCCCTTGCCAATGTCTGCCTGTAAGGAGTTATAAAATTGGCTGGCCGCCTGGCGCGCCGGTTCATAATCACCTTTGCGTGCGTCGAGTGCCGCCGAGGCGAGATTGTTCTGCAATTTTGCGAGACTGAGCGTGCGCTCCGTCGCGGCAAGTTGGTTGCCGCTCTCGCGCGCCCTGAGCCACATCGGGACGAAGCCGACAAGGAAAGCGATGAGCATCAGCGCGGCATAGAGGCCGATGCGTTGTAGCACATTGCTTGACTTCGCCGGTTTCGGTTGGACATCTTCGCGCATCTCTTCACTCATAATCTGACTCCTTAAGACTGTCGGGTGTTCCGCACCAGCGAAACATTTAGACGCCACAGTATCAGATGTCGCCCCTAAACGCGGAACGCGGAAGGATGAAAAACAGGAGTCGGAATTCAGAATACGGAAGTCAGAATAAAAGCGGTGCAGCTTCTATTTATTCTGACTTCCGTATTCTGAATTCAGTTTTCTCCTTCATCCTTCCGCGTTCCTACTTCATCCGTCTCTTCAGATGTCGTAGTACATCGAGAACTCCAGCGGGTGCGGGCGCATGCGCAGGCGCGTGATCTCGTTCTCGCGCTTGTAGGTGATCCAGCGATCAATGAGTTGGGGCGTGAACACGTCGCCTTTCAGCAGGAAGTCGTGGTCGGCTTCGAGCGCGGCCAGAGACTCGTCGAGCGAGCCGGGCAAACTCGGCACGTCTTTGAGTTGTTCGGGCGAGAGATCGTAGATGTCCTTGTCGAGCGGTTCACCCGGATCAATGCGGTTCTGGATGCCGTCGAGACCCGCGAGCAGCATCGCCGAGAAAGCCAGGTAAGGGTTGCACGACGGGTCGGGCGGACGAAACTCAAGGCGCTTCAACTTCGGATTGGTCGAGAACATCGGAATGCGTATCGCCGCCGAACGATTGCGCGCCGAATAGGCGAGGTTGACGGGAGCTTCGAAGCCGGGCACGAGTCGCTTGTAGCTGTTCGTGGTCGGCGCGGCGAAAGCGACGACCGC
>DASQDV010000125.1:0-5446 GCA_035633995.1 Pyrinomonadaceae bacterium
GAGAGCCCGGTCAGCCCGAACCAGATGAAGTCTACGGAGACGACGTAGTTGAGAATCTGCCCGTATCTGCCGGAGAGCGCGATGACGATGGCGACCGCGCCCTGCAAGGCGATGGCGAAGACGGGCACGCGCGTGCGCTCGCTCACCTCTGCGATGCGGCGGAAGAACAACCCGTCTTCCGCCATCGCGAAATAGACGCGCGGCGCGGTGAGCATGCCCTGGCTGAGGAAGCCGAGCGTCGAGACGGTGATGCCGAGCGCGATGAGGAGCGCGCCGCGTTCGCCGAGCGCGCGGCGCATGACGGCGGTGGCGGGCGTCTCGGTCGCCGCCAAACCTTCCGCGCCGAGCGCATAGACGCAGACGAAACTGACGGCGGTGTAGAGCAAAATAACTCCGACGACGCCGAGCAGCAGGCCGCGCGCCAAATCCCTGCGCGGGTCGCGCATCTCGCCCGCGACGAAACTCGTCGTCTGCCAGCCGCCGTAGGCGAACATGACGGGCGTGAGCGCCGCCCCCATCGCGATTAAAAGATCGAGCGACACGGGTTCACGAAGCACGGGCGCGCTTGTGATGCCCGGAGCCGCGCCTGAGAACCACCAGCCGCAAAAGACGAGCGCGGCGATGGCCGCGATCTTCAAGACCATCAGCGCGCTCTGCACGTTGCTTCCGGCGCGAACTCCCAGACAATTGACGGCGGTTAAGAGCGTGAGCGCGAGCGCGGCGATTGCGCCTTCGGCGAGGGGGATACGCGTGAGTTCGGCGAAGTAGCGTGCGAAGGTGATGGCGACGGCGGCCATCCCGCCCGATTGGATGACGAGCAGCAGAGACCACCCGTAGAGAAACGCGACGGTCGGGTGATACGCGTCGCGCAGGTAGGCGTATTGCCCGCCGACTTCGGGGCGGCGCGCCGCAAGCTCCGCATAGACGAACGCCCCGGCGAGCGCGATCAGCCCGCCCACCAGCCACGCACCGAGAATCAGAAAGGGCGTATTAACCTGACGCGCCACTTCCGCCGGGTTGACGAAGATGCCCGCGCCGACGATGCCGCCCATGACAAGCATGGTCGCGTCGAAGAGATTGAGGCGGCGTGCGAGGCCGCGCGTCGCAGTCGCGTCCGTAGAGCTTGGCGTCGTGTGCTTCATCGGGGAGGGAGTTTGCCCCAGTTGCGCCGGGTTTGTAAATCCGTAATCAACTTGCAACAGGGTGAGACGCTTTGAGGCAAGCGTCTATGTCAGAGACGCGTGCTGCAAGCGGGCGGGTGCTCTCGTTGCCGGAAACCGCACGCTACCATAGTCGTCTCTGACCTTAGCGATATGGCAAACCGCTATAAAAAAGAGCGGCAGGATGATTAGTCCTGCCGCTCCGGTTAATGTGCGGCGGTCACTGTCCGGACGCCGCGCGTGCCTGTTAGTTAGGGAAGGGCTTCGACGACGATGAAGAAGCGGTATGCGCCGTTCGTCATCACGCCCAGCTTGAACTCGATGTCAACAAACGCGCCCGAGATGATCGGGGTGGCGAGATTGAGCGTGGAGTTCAGGCCGCCGCCGCCCGGTTGCGCCGGTGTCGTGTCGAGCGTGAGCGGCGTCAACGTCGAGGTCGAGCCGTTAACCAGCGTGAGCGTGCCGCCGGTCGAATCCAGCACGCGCAGGTCGGCCTCGCCGGCTGCGGCGTTGCCGAGCGTCGTGAGGTCAACCACGCGGAAGCGCAGGCGGGAGACGCTCTGCTGCGTCGTGTTGGTGAAGCGGCGACGGATGAGAAGCGTGCCGAAGGCCGCGTTCGTCGGGTTCGCGCCGTTCGCCGTGCGCACCCTCTGGCACGCGCTCGCCGGTGTTCCGAAGCCCGAGCACTGCGGGTCTATGAGTTGCGATTTGACGACGTTCGTGCGGTTGAGCTGGCTGAGCACGTTTTCCGGCCCCGGCGCACCGAGCACGGACTGGACGCCGTTGATCGTGCCGCCCGTCGTCGAGACGAGCACGAAGTCGTTGCGGTTGTTGGCGGTGTCGAGCGGCGTGCCCGTCGTGAGCTTACGCACGAAGCTGTACTGGCCGCCGACGTTTGCGAGCGGCGCGAGGCCGACGCCTTCGCGTGCGAGCACGTTCGCTTCGCTCGTGAAGCCGACCGCGTCCATACGCGTTGACTCCGAGTAGTTGGCGGGCTTCGCGGTCGTAAAGAGCGTGATGCCCGAATCGTCGGGGAACTCGGCGGTGTACGTGGCATCGCCCGCCGCCGCGCTCGTGCCGCCGTAGTTGCTGAGCGTGTAACCGGCGGTGTTGATGGCGAGGTAGTGGCCGCGCGCGGGGATGGTCTGGTTGACCGGGATGACGAAGCGCATGTTGCCGTCAGAGCCGGTGACCGCCCATCCTTCCGAGCCGTCCGTCGTGGTGATGGTGAGCGGCGAGTCGCTGTTGTTGTAGAACTCTATGAACTCGTCGCTGGCGCTCGACACGCCGCGCAGGCGGAACTCGCTGATGATCAGCCGTCCCTGTTCGGCGGGCACGGCGGGTGGCGTCACGTAGCCTGCGAAGTTGGCGACGCCGACGGCGAGCAGGTTGTTGATGGTCTTCGACGGCGTGCCGAAGGTCAGGCCGGACTTGGCGACCGTGACGGTGTAGTTGCCGCCCGGCGTGAGATTGTTGAAGGAATAGCCGCCCGCAGAGTTCGTGACGGTCGCGGCGACAACTGTGCCCGTGAGATTGACCGTTGCGGCGGAGACGGGCTGACCCGTGCCGTCAACGACCTGCCCGGTGATGCTGGCAGAGGCGGCGGGCTGCGCGTCCTGCGTGATGGTGACGACCCTGCCCGCCACGTTGATCGTGCCGGTGCGCGCGGCGCTCGTCGCGTTGGGCGCGACGGTGAAAGTGACCGTGCCGGTGCCTGCGCCGGTTCTGCCCGCGGTGATCTGTATAAAGCCGTCGTTGGTCGCAGAAGTCCAGTCGCACGTCGGGACGGCGCTGGTGACGGTGATCGTGCCGGTGCCGCCGTCCTTGTTGAAGCTGGGCGGCGTGGTCGGCAAGACGCTCGTGACGCAGGAGGCCGAGAGCGTCACGCGGTAGGCGCTGCGCCCGTGCGTGAAGGCGAAGAGGCTTGACTTGCCGCCCGAAGTGGCGATAGCCATTGACTCGGTCTGGACGTTGGCGAAGCCCGTCACTTCTTTGTTCCACGTTGCGCCGCCGTCGAGCGAGACGAAGACGCCGAGGTCTGATCCGACGTAGAGCCGCTGCGTGTTCGTCGGGTCAACGACGATGACGTGCGCCGGGATGTCGGGGAAGGCTCTGACGCCCGTGCCGTCAATGCGCGACCAATTCAGTCCGCCGTTCGTGCTCTTCCAGATGTGGCCGACACTGCCCGGCGAGTTGAAGGTGGAATAGGTCGCGTAGGCGATGTTGGCGTTCGTCGGGTCGAACGTCACCCACGAGACGGCTCCGGTGCGCGGCTGCACAGAACTCCACGCAGTTGTATTGGGTGAAGTGGTGGCGTTGCCTTGCAGTCGCCCGATGAAGCCGTCGGTCATGCCGACGATGAGTGCGTCGGGGTTTGAGGGAGCGGACGCGAGCGCGCTGGTGAATCCGTTGCCCGGCGTGAAGCCGCCCGTCCGCTGCCAACTGGCCGCGCCGTCGTTCGTCCGCCAGACGTAGAACCCGCCGATGTAGAGCCGCAGCGGGTTGGTGGTGTCCATGTAGAAGGGGGCGATGAAGTCGAAGTCATCGCCCGTGATGCCGCTGGTGGCATCGAAGAAAGAGGATGTGCCGTCGGGATTGGGCACGCCGCCGTTGGTTGATTTCTGGAACGACAGCCCCGTGTTCTCAGCGTAGAGGATGTTGGTGTTCGTCGGGTCAACGGCCACGTAGCCGCCGTCGCCGCCGAGTATGCGTGACCAACCGTTCGGCCCTGCCGCGTCCGAACCGCGATTCGTGCCGTTGTCCTGAAAGCCGCCGAGGTAGTTCGAGCCGTCCGGGAAGGGCATGCCGTGATAGAACTGCGAGACCTGATAGCCGTTGTTGATGGCCGTCCACTGAACCGCGCCCGTCACCGGGTTGCCGCAGACGGCGCTCGCGGGCGTGATCGCTCCCGCCTGCACGCCGACGTTGCCGCTGCGCGCGTTGTCCGTGCGGAACATGCCGCCGTCGTTGCCGACGTACATGGTCTGGTTCGTCGTGCCGTTGTAGCCCGGTTTGAAGGCGAAGACGTGGTTGTCCGCGTGGACGAATTCGTTGGAGTCGCGGTTGGCCGGAGGCGTGCCCTCGATGGTGAACCACCAGTAGGAGGCGACGCCCCAGTTGACGCCGCCGTTGTCGGAGCGGAACAGGTCAATGCCCGCCGACCAGACCACGTCGGAGTTCGCCGGGTCAACGGCGATCTGGTTGTCGTACCAGCCCTGATTGAAGAACTGGTTTGAACCGGCAGGGGCGAAACCGCAATCAGACAGCGCGGCGATGACGGGGTTCGTGAGCAGGAGCGTGTCCTGCTTGTTGGCGCTCGTGTTGCGCACCTGCGTCGTCCACGAACCGGCGTCGCCGCTGGTCGTAGAACGCAGGACGGCGAGCAGACCCGTGTTGTAGTTATCGTTCGCGCGGCTGGAGGCCAGCGCATAGATCACGTTCTGGTTCGACGGGGCGATGGCGAGCGACGTGCGCGCCATGTTCGCCTCGGTGTAAACCTCCGTCCACAGTCCCGCGCCGCCCGCGTCTGTGTTGCGGTAGATGCGCGCCTGCGGGAAGCTGGGGTCGAAGCCCGTGCCCATCGAAACGAAGATGTAATCGGTGGCCTGATCCGTGCGCATCACGACATCCATGCCGCCGCCAAAAGTGTTGGTGTTGACGCAAGGAGCTGTGCAACCCGACGCCGCCGAGGACAGCACGCGCGTCCACGACGCGCCGTTGTTGATACTGCGCATCAGTCCCGTGCGCGTCGCCGCGTAGATGTTGTTTGAGTTGGCGGGGCTGACGACCAGCTTTTGCACGTAGTGGAAGTCGGCATTGTTGGTGGCGGGCAGGCGAAACCAGTTCGCGCCCGCGTTGGTGGAGCGGAAGATGCCTGCGCCGCGCACGGCATCGCCGTTGAAGTAGCCTTCGCCCGTGCCCGCCCAGATGGTGTCGGGGTTGTCGGGGTCGAACGCCAGCGTGGTGACGGCGATGTTCGGCATGAAGTCGTCGAGCGGCGTCCATGACGCGCCCGCGTCGGTGGATTTCCAGATGCCGCCTGCCACGCCCGCCGCGTACATGATGTTCGCGTCGTTCGGGTTGATGATGAGCGCGCGCGTGCGCCCGCCGACGTTGCCGGGGCCGAGGTTCGTCCACGAACCGAGCACGCCCGCCTGCTGGTCGCCGACGAGCGTGGGCTGCACGTCCCGACCGCCCTTGATGGATTTGCCTGTGGCCGGGGTTTTCGTGGTCGGTTTACCGATCCGCTCCGCCGCTTTTCGCGTGACGGTCTTGCCCAGAACGGT
>DASQDV010000126.1:0-8231 GCA_035633995.1 Pyrinomonadaceae bacterium
CAATTTTGCTGCCGGCAATACTGTTGCAGATGTCGAACTCTCTCGACAGAATAGTTCTGCCATCTCTCTTTCCCCTCAGCGTTCGAGGAATGTTTTAAGAGTCTGATACAGGAGTCTGTCCGCGTCTACTATTCCCAGGCCGCACGTTACTGTCTTAGACGATGAGCCATCCCTGTATCGAATGATTATTTCGCTGGAAGGGCATGTCTCGCTATCGACGGAGGGATAGTCGATCTTCAAGTTTGTCGAGAGGATGCCGCTGATCGCGCCGGTTGTCGTCTTTCGTCCACGTACCGACCGTTCGCTGATGTTGAACGTATCGGTTGCTTTATCGAATGTGTAAGTTTCTTTACCCCAAAATGCGCTGAGGCAGATATAGGCGAGGAAAAGCATCCCGAGCAGTAAGATGGACGTGATGAGCAAACCGGTGTTGATGCCCCTGCTTCTCTCTTTAACCATGAAGCCGATAAACAGAGCACATACGGCGAGGCAAAAGAGCGCGCCCGCTAAACCAATCAATCTCCCCTCCTTATTATTTCTATGGACGATGATTAGCTTGTTTGATGTTTGCTCTATAACTTCCACGTCGTTTCCCCCTGAAATATTTTGACGAGGCAAACAAGGAAGCACCCGGCGCCCAAATTACCCTGCCGGACTAAGACAAATCAAGTTTTCAATTCGACGGATGAAAGCGGTGCCGGTTCAGGCCGGGTGGGACGAGTCTGTCCGGCTGCGACGTGCCGCAACGGCGTTTGGGATCGTGTTATTATTTTAGACGCGCCGGTGGCGGGAGGCCGTCGTCTCCCCGTCGTCGCGCGCGGTCGCGCTTTGCGACATGCGCGTGTGCGCCGGAGTCGCTAAAAAAAGTTGAGACAACCGGGTACTTGATTTATGGCGCTACTAAACATCACGGACGCCAGCGGACGCAAGTGGCAATATAAGCTCTCGGAGCAGGCGGTCTGCACCATCGGCCGCGCGCCGGACAACTCGGTCGTGCTCGACGACCCGCGCGCTTCGCGCTATCACGCTTACGTCGAGTGTGTTGACGGGGCGTACATTATCGTTGACGGGCGCATGGCGGGGGGGAGCATTCAACGCAGCGCCAACAAGGTCTTAATTGACGGCCAGCCGTTTCAGGAGCGCGTGTTGAAGGACGGCGCGCGGATCACCATCGGCGCGAGCGTCCTCAGTTTCGAGGCGGCGCCCGAAGCGGCGGCCACAACGCCCGACTTCAGTTACAACGATCAGCGGCTCGGCCATACGCAGGTGCGGATCGAGGCCGGTGAGTTGATGGGGACGCGGCTCAAAGTTGCGGCGGGTTCGACGCAGGAGGAACTCGAAGCGCTGCGGCGCAAGGCCGACATTCTCGCTCTGCTGTATGAGATGAGCCAGACGCTCGGCTCGGTCTTCGATCTCGATCTCATCTTCGAGAAAGCCACCGACATTATTTTTCGCGTCACGCCAGCGGATCGCGTCGTGGCGTTGCTTACGGACGAGCAGGCCGGAGCGGACGGAGCGGACGGCGCGGACGGCGGCCTGCGCCCGGTGGCGATGCGCCTGCGCGACGAAAAACTGGCCGCCCGCGCTAAAAGCCTGACCATCGGGCGCACGATCACGCGCAAGGTGATGCGCGAACGCGCCGCCCTGCTGTCGCAGGACGTGGCCGCCGACGAACAGTTTGCGGGCGTCAATTCGATCATCGCGCAAGGCGTCCGCTCGACGATGTGCGCGCCGCTCGTGGCAGAGTCGGGCGTGCACGGCGCGCTCTACGCCGACCGTCTCGACGAGTTCACGGCCTTCACCCGCGACGACCTCGAATTGCTCTGTGCGATCTCGGCGCAGACGGCGGTGGCCGTCGAAAACGTACACGCGCACAAACGCCTCGCGCGCGAGGAAGTGGCGCGCGCCAACTACGGGCGCTTCATGCCCGAATACGTCGTGCACCAGATGCTTGAAAACCCGGAGTCGTTCAAACTCGGCGGCATCAATCAGGTCATCACAGTGCTTTTCGCGGACGTGCGCGGCTTCACGAGTTTCGCCGAGCACGCGCCGCCCGAACAGGTGGTGCAACTCTTAAATCGCTACTTCTCGGCGATGAGCGACATCATCTTCGCTCACAACGGCACGCTCGATAAGTACATCGGCGACGGCCTGATGGCACTCTTCGGCGCGCCCACCGCGACGCCGCAGGACGCCGCGAACGCTGTAGATGTGGCCGTCGAGATGCAGCGCCGGATGCAGCAGTTGAACGCCGAGTTTCGCGCCGAAGGCTTACGCGAAATCACCATCGGGACGGGGCTGCACACGGGCGAGGCGACGGTCGGCTACATCGGCTCGGAGCGGCGCACGGAATACACCGCCATCGGCGACACGGTGAACACGGCGTCGCGTTTGGAATCCAACGCGCGGGGCGGCCAGATTTTGTTGAGCGAAGCGACGCTCAGGGCGATTCCCGAAGGACGCTTCCCCGTCAAGCAGCACGAACCGTTAACGGTCAAAAACCGCGCGCAGCCCGTGCAGATTTATGAGGTTTTATGGCAGCAGTCAGGCGGGAACGATAGCCTCGTTTGAGCGCACGCCGCGCGAAGGAGGCGGCGGTTAGTCTTTCTCGCAAATGGCTGTGGCAGAACACACAGAGAGACACACCGCAGCGACGCAAAGGACGCAGAGAGAGAGAGGGGGCGCGGAGAAGAACACTCGATTCTCCGCGCCCCTCTCTTGTAACTCTGCGCCTGTTCTGCTGCGTCGAAGGGTTTTCGGTTACGCTCAATCGCAACCGTTTATAAATCTCTCGCTCGCCGTCCATCATCGGAAGGGCGGCGGGCGGCGTGGGGGCGGGCGGCGACCGTCGTGGTGCGGAGGCGGCGGGCCGAAATGCCCTTCGTCCGGCTGTGGATGCGGCGGGCGTTGCTGTTGTTGTTGTTGCTGCCTTCTTTTCAACTCTTCGGCGCGCTGCGCGTCGTATTCGGCGGCGGCATCGTTTCTCACGCCGGACTGCGGGTTCGGCGCGTGCAGGACAAGTCCCTGCGACCTGCCTCCTGCCGATGCGCCGAGGGCTGGCGAGACGCTTCCTGAATCGCTGCCCGCCGCGTTGCTCCCGCCGTCCCTCACGTCGGAGACGGACGTGGCCGGAGTCTCGCCCGTCGTGGCCTGATTGTTTGTAGAAGGAATCTCACGCGCGACGCGCGACTGAGTTTGCGTCGAGGTCGCGTCCGAAGCGGAAGGAGCGTTTGTATTTTCGCGCGCGGCGTCGGGCTGCGTCGCGTCCTGTGTCGTGGCGGGCTGCGCGTCGCGCGGCGTCCCGATTTGCAAAACGGAGTTAGCGGGAGCCTCACTCTGACGGCGCATGAGCGGGAAGGCGATGAGGGCGCAGGCGGCGACGATGGCGAGCGCGACGCCGAGCATCACCGTCGTTGACTTGCGCGCAGGCGGTTCATGCTCAAGCGGCGCGATTGAATTCATTGACGGGCGAGGCCGCCGCGCGCCCTGTGCGTCCGTGATGGTGGTTTCGGCGAGGGACGAGGCGGGCGCCGGGCGCAGTTGCGTCGTGGCGCGCGTGCCTGTGGGCGACTGTTGACCGTAGGCGGCTTGCGTCGTCGGTTCCAACAACGTCGCCATGTCGGTCGTTGACCTGGCTTGCGCGAAGGCGGCTCCCGTCTGGCGCGCGGCGACCGGCAGGACGCTTGCCGCTCGGCGCAGCGCGGCGCGCATCTCCGCCGCAGTCGCCTGCCGGTGCGCGGCGTTCTGCGACAACGCGCGTTTGAGGATTTCGCCGACCGAGGCGGGGACTTGCGCGTGGACGACGTGTGCGGGACGCAGCGGGTCGGGCTGGCCGTTGACGATGGCGCTGGCGCGCGTCAGCGCATCTACGGGAACTTTTCCCGTCAGCAGGTGGTAGAGCGTTGCGCTTAAAGAGTAGAGGTCGCTGCGCACGTCTGTGCCCGTGCCCTGAATTTGTTCGAGCGGCGCGTAGTTGCGCGAGTAGCCGAAGATGCTGGCGGTCGCGTTGGTGCGCGTCTGCGCGGGCGTTCCCTTCGCCAGCCCGAAGTCGAGCAGCGCGATGTGGCCGCGCGTCGTCAGTTTCATGTTCTGCGGCTTGATGTCGCGGTGGACGACCGGAGGCTGTTGCGTGTGCAGGTATTCGAGCGCGTCGAGCAGTTCGTCAGCCCAGGCGAGCACGTCTGCGAGGGGAAACGCGCCGCCGCGCTGTTGCAGCAACTCCGAGAGGTCGGAGCCTTCGATGAACTCCATGACGAGGAACTGCCCTTCGTCCTCCGTGAAGTGGTCGCTGACTTTGGGGAGCGCGGTGTGGCGCAGGTGATTCAACAAATGCGCTTCGCGCTCGAAAGCCTTGCTGAGCGTCGGGTCGTCGAAGAAAGTCTGCTTGACGGCGACGGTGCTGCCGAAGCGTTCGTCGGTGGCGATGTAAACCGCGCCCATTCCGCCCTGTCCGATCTGCTTGACGACGCGGTAACGGTTTTGAAGTAACGTGTTGGGTTCGATCATGGTTAATTGGTTAAACTCCCCGGCGAGAATGGCGGCGGGTGGTGGCGGTGCTGCTGCTGATGTGTTGAAGCTTCGGGTGAGTGAGGCGGGCGAAGCGGGCGAAACCTTTAGGGAGTTTCGCCCTGAATCCAGATTACCTGATCGGGCTTACTTTAATCAACACTTATCTGGCCGTGCCGGAGAGATTTGTAGCTTCCCGTTTGCGCGGCGGGCGCACCACGTTCGAGATGATACCGAGCCGCGCGAGAAGGCGTATGACGTAGCCGGAGAAGTCAACTTCGTACCAGCGCCAGCCGTGCATGGCGGCGGCGGGGCGCGCGTGGTGGTTGTTGTGCCAGCCTTCGCCGAGCGTGAGCAGGCCGAGCCACCAGACGTTGCGGCTGTCGTCGCGCGTCGCGTTGGGGCGCGTGCCCCAGACGTGGCAGACGCTGTTGATGCACCACGTCGTATGCCAGAGGCAGAGCGTCCGCAACACCGTGCCCCAGAGCACGCCGCGCCAACCGGCGACCGCGTAGCAGAAAATTCCCGTCAGAAACCAGGGCATCGTGAACAGCACGCCCTTGTCGAGCACGCGAATCCACTTATCGTCGCCCGCGATGTCCGGCACGAGTTCGCGGTAGTCGCTGCCCTCCTCCGCGTCCCAGCACAATATCCAGCCGACGTGCGCGTAAAAGAAGCCCTCGCGCGGCGAGTGCGGGTCGCCTTCGCGGTCGGTCGTCTGGTGGTGGCGGCGGTGTATGCGTCCCCAGCGCGCAGGCCCGCCCTGCAAGGCCGCCGCGCCCGTCCACGCCAGCACGCGGCGCAACCAGCGCGGCGCGACGAAACCCCTGTGCGTGAGCAGGCGGTGATAGCCGATGCCGATGGCGAAGGTGGTGGCGAGATAGAGGCCGACGAACAACGCGAGGTCTATGGCGCGCGGCGCGAACCACAGGCCGAGCAGCCCGCAGGCGTGCAGGCCGACGACGAGGAAACTCTGAATCCAGTGGACGCGAGACAGTGCGCGCGTGAGCGGTTGTTCGAGTGCGAGATCGTGAGACTGTTGTTTGAGCAAAAAAAATTCCCTTTGACCGACTAATTCGCTGCCGCCCTTAATATACACACAGATGATTCAAAGAGGCTAATTGCGCCGCCCCGTTCGCGCCGTGCCGCCTCGCCCCGCAACGCCTGCAAGGGTCGCGCGGAAGACTTCTCAACGGGAAATAAACTATCATGGAGGATATTCGATCTTAAAGGAGCGTTATCATGGAACGGAGAGAGGAGACGGCCACGCTGGCCGGAGGATGTTTCTGGTGTCTGGAGGCCGTGTTTGCGGACTTGCGCGGCGTCGAGCGCGTGGTCTCCGGCTACGCGGGCGGCGACGTGCCGAACCCGACTTATCAAGCGGTCTGCACGGGCACGACCGGCCATGCCGAGGTGGTGCAGGTGACTTTCGATCCCGAAGTCGTCTCTTTCAAAGAACTGCTCGAAGTGTTCTTCACCATTCATGATCCGACGACCTTGAATCGCCAGGGCGGCGACATCGGCACGCAGTATCGCTCGGCCATCTTCTATCATTCGCCGGAGCAGAAAGAGACGGCGGCGCAGGTGATCGAGCAGACCAACGCGGCGCACATCTGGGACGCGCCCGTCGTCACACAGGTCGAGCCGCTGTCGGTCTTCTACCCGGCTGAAGCGTATCATCAGGAGTATTACCAGAACAACGCGAACCAACCTTACTGCCGCGCCGTCATTGCGCCGAAAGTAGCGAAGTTTCGCAAACAGTATCTTGAGAAGTTGAAGCGTTGAGCGCGTGCGGGCAGGCGCGTGTATCGCTCGCGAAGGTCAAAAACGCTGGCGTAAGAAAAGAGCCGCGTGGAGTTTAATTCCGCGCGGCTCTTCTCTTTTTTGCGCTGCTGCCGGAAGCGAATCGTTTACCTGCGGCTGCGTTCCTCGCTCTCGGCGACGAGGTTATTCGTCACGGAGAACACACCGGGCAGGCCGCGCGCGGCGAACTCGGCGAGTTGCTTGTCCATGCGATTCGCGACGACGCCTTCGAGCGTCAGGTGGCCGCGATTGACGACGATGTGGATGGACGGGTTCGACCCCATCGCGTAGCGGTAGAGGCTGCTCGTGTTGAAGATGCTGCGATAAGCCTGCACGCGTATGCGGTCGTCGAAAGTCGAGAGCGGCAACACTTCGATGTTGTTGACCACGCGCCCGACGCCCTTGATCTTCGCCACGCGCCGCGCGGCGTCAGAACGCGTCGAAGGCCGTACCACCTGCCCGTAAAGCGTCACCGTGTCGCCTTCAACCTTGTAGGCGAGGTTGTCGAACACGCCGTAGTAAGGCAGCGTAACGAGTTCCTTGCGGACGCGCTTCGAGACCTGTTGCGCATCGAACCCCTGCTCCGCAGGCGTCGGCGGAGTCGCGCTTACACTGGCAGCCGAAGCCGCCAGGGCGAAGACTAACGCGAACGCCGCGAGTCTGCTTTTAAACGTTTTCATAGCTCTTATCTCACCCCTCGATAATTGTCGGTCACATATATTTTCTTGCGGAAATTAGATGCCCGCGTGTGTCCGGGAGTGGCCTCGCGGCGCGGGCGCAAAAGTGTCGCGGCGGGCTGAGATTCCGCGCCGTTTTTTGTTATTGTTATGCGCTGTTCATTAGCGGACGGCGGACGGGTGTTTGCGTGGCAGCGGGAGAATGAACCGGAGGGGGCGCGAAGATGGCATCGGTCTGGGAACTGGGCGGGTTGACGTGGCGCGAGTTGGGGCGGCGCGTCTGGTGTGAAATATACGACGGCGACTTGCTGACGCGCGCGGCAGCCTTGTCCTACTACTTTTTGCTCGCGCTCTTTCCCCTGCTCCTCTTCCTCATCGCCATGCTCGGATACTTCGCCGACGCGGGCACGGAACTGCGCGGCGACCTGCTGCGCTACCTCGCGCACATCATGCCACGTTCGGCCTCGACCCTCATCCGCACGACGGTTGACGAGATCGCGCTGAACACGGGCGGGGGCAAACTCACTTTCGGGTTGTTGACCGCCGTGTGGGCTGCCTCCTACGGGATGGGCGCGATCAGCGACACGCTCAATTCCGCCTACGGCGTCAAAGAATCGCGTTCGTGGTGGAAGGTGCGCCTGACTTCAATCGGCCTGACAATCGTGATCGCCATCCTGACCATCACGGCGCTCTCGCTCGTGCTCTACGGCGGCGAGATTGGCGAGGCGCTGGCGAACCGTTTCGGATTCGGCGAAGCGTTCACGCTGGCGTGGAAAGTTGTGCAGTGGCCGATTGTGCTGGCCTTCGTGCTGCTGGCCTTTGCGCTGATCTACTACTACGCGCCCGACCTCCACGACCAGCGTTGGTACTGGATCACGCCGGGGTCGCTCGCGGGCGTTGCGCTCTGGCTGTTCGTCTCCTTCATCTTCCGCGTCTACCTGCGCTACTTCGACAACTACAGCCTGACTTACGGCTCGCTCGGCGCGGTCATCGTCCTCATGCTCTGGTTTTACCTGACGGGCTGCGCGATCCTGATCGGCGGCGGCGTCAACGCGGAGATCGAGAACGCGGCGGCCGACGAGGGCACGCCCGGAGCCAAACGTCACGGCAGGAAGAGTCCGCCGAAGAAAGCGTCATGAGCGCGACGCCCACCAAGACGCAAATCTCTGCGGGCGGCGTGGTGTTTCGCCGCCGCCGTGACGACTCGCTCGTCGAAGTGGCGTTGATCTCGGTCGGCGGCGAACG
>DASQDV010000127.1:0-2252 GCA_035633995.1 Pyrinomonadaceae bacterium
CCCTCGGCCTGCACCTCTTCGCGTTCGAGTTGTTTGCGCGACTTCTTCATCTCGCGCTCCAGCCGCTTGATCTGGATCAAGTGCTTCGGGTTGAACGGCAGGCTGGGGTAATAGCTGTTCGACTCGTGCGTGCAGAAACACCCTGACTTCGCTTTCTGGCGACGCGCCTGCATGGCGGGCGAGAGCCAGAGTTTCTGGAAGTTCCAGTCGTAATCGCGGAGGTTTCCGACCGCGTCGAGGTTCTCGCAGGATGAGACGGTGCCCTCGTCGTAGATGACGCCGCCCGCCGTGCCCGCGTAGCAGGTCATCTGCGCCTGCTGCTCCTCCTGAGCTTTGGCGATCAGGCCGTGCATGTAGATGTCTATGGCGGCCTTGAAGAAGCCCGCGTCGCCGCCGTAGTTGTTCTTAATCGCCGCGTGGCGCGAATCGGAATCGATCATGTGCGCGAGTTCGGCGTAGCGCGCGTGGTCTATGTCGAGTTCCTTCGGATCGGCTGAAGGCGGGCGTATGTAGTTGAAGTTGACCTTGTCGGGCTTGAGGTCGTATTTGAGAAAATCGTACCACTCGAAGATCGTGTCCTGATTCGTGTTCATGAAGCAGGTGCACGTTTGAATGTCGAGGCGCGGGTACTCGCGCTTGATGGCCTGCAACTGGCGGGCGGTGTCGATGGCGATGTCCCACGAGCCGGGCTTCTGACGAATCTTCTCGTGCTGATCTTTGAGGCCGTCGATGCCGAGCGCGACGGCGACGTTCAAATTCGGGCACTCTTCCAGAATGCGCGTCACGTCCGGCATGATGCGCTTCTGAATCTGCCCGTTCGACATGAGATAGACCGATTCGAGCTTGTTGTTTTCGTAGAAGGCGCGGACGATCTCCGGCAAATCCTTGCGCGTGAAAGGCTCGCCGCCCGCGAGAATCAGGACGCCCAGATTGCCGCCCAAAGTCTCGGAGACGCGCTGAATTTCGTGCGTCTTCATCTGGAGTTTCTTGCGCGGGCGGTCGTCGAGTTCGTCCGTGAAGAAACAGTGCGTGCAGCGCATGTCGCAGACGGACGTGACGAGGATATTCAACAGCACGGGCGCGAACGGCTGGCCGAGCGCGAGTTTCGCGTAACGCTTCAATAATTCTTTGGTCGTGTAATCCATTTCAAGCTTTCAGGAAAAAACCGCCATAAAAAAACGCGCTTTCAATTCGCGCGGATGAGCGTCGCTTAAACCACGAAGCGACAAAAGAAATGTAACCGTCAACGCGGCAAAAGGCAAACTTTCCGCTCGGCACACGCCGCGCACATAACTTTGATGCTAATTACCGTTCTCGCGCTCGCCGCGAACTTTCACGCCGAGCGCGCGCATGCGCCGGTAGAGGTGGCTGCGATCCATGCCCATCAGTTCGGCGGCGCGCGTGACGTTACCCTCGGCTTCGGCGAGTTTGCGCCGGATAAACTCGCGCTGGTGCGCCTCGCTCGCCTCCTTGAAAGAGTTGAAACGATAGACGGCGACGGGCGGCGCTTCGCCCCCGAGCGGCGGCAGATCATTCGCGTTGACCTTCGCCTTGCCCGTCATAATCACGACGCGCTCGACCGTGTTCCTGAGTTCGCGCACGTTGCCCGGCCAGGTGTAGCTTTGCAGCGCGTCCATCGCTTCGAGTTCAAAACGCTTCGGCGGCTTGCCGTAGGCGGTGGAGAACTTCTGGTTGAAGTGCTCGACGAGCAGCGGCACGTCTTCCAGACGGTCGCGCAGCGGCGGCACTTCAAAAGGGATCACGTTGAGGCGATAGAAGAGGTCCGGGCGAAAATTCCCGCGCTCGATTTCGTCTTCCAGACGCTTGTTCGTCGCCGCCACGACGCGCACGTCCACGCGTATCTGCGCGCCACTCCCGACGGGCGCGAAACGCTGTTCTTCCAGCACGCGCAGAACTTTCGCCTGCGTGCGCGCGCTCATGTCGCCTACCTCGTCCAGAAAGAGCGTTGCGCCGTCGGCCAATTCAAACTTGCCGCGCTTGGCGGCGGTCGCGCCCGTGAACGCGCCTTTGACGTGGCCGAACAACTCCGACTCGATCAACTCTTCGGGGATGGCCGCGCAGTTCAACTCGATGAGCACCGCCGACGCGCGCCGTGACTGCGCGTGGATGGCGCGCGCGACGAGTTCTTTGCCCGTGCCCGATTCGCCGTAGATGAGCACGCGCCCGTCTGTGGGCGCGACCGCCGCGATCTGCTTTCTCAGAGCACGCATCGCCACTGACTCGCCCACCAT
>DASQDV010000128.1:0-9291 GCA_035633995.1 Pyrinomonadaceae bacterium
GCGCGGCTGATGACGTTGCGGCTCGGATGATTCGCCGCCTGCTCCGGCGACATGCGGCCTGCGCGCACCTCTTCTTCCACCACCGAATGATCTTCCGTCTCGCGCTGCAACGCGCCGTCGGGCGTGAGGCGATAGAGGCGCGAATCGCCGACGTGGCCGATGGTCGCCTGGTGACCGTCGAGGTGGAGGGCGACGATGGTGGTCGCCATCATCGAGAGTTGCCGCTGCTCGTGCGACATCTGGTAGATCGAAGCGTTGGCGCGCTGGATGGCGATCTCCATCAGGTCTTCGATGTCGTCGCCGTCCCTGTGATGACGAAAGGCTTCGCCGAGCACTTCGACGGCGGTTTGCGAAGCGACCTCGCCCGCCTGCGCGCCGCCCACGCCGTCTGCGACGGCGAAGATGCGCCGCTCCGCGTCAACGAGCATCGAGTCCTCGTTGAGCGGTCGCTTCTGGCTGAGTCCTCGGTCGGTGACGGACGCGACTTCGAATCTTACTGCGGCTGATCGCTCACTCATTCAACAGCCTCCGGGATGGAATAATTGCCTGCGGCGCGCTCGGCGGACGACGGCGACGCGGGGCGCGGCTGCGCGGGGGTGGCGGCGGCGTCGCGCGCGTTGCGATTGGAAAAAGCCATCAACATGCCGAGCATGGCGAAACTCGTGATCAAACTGAATCCTCCGTGACTCACAAAGGGAAGCGTGATGCCCGTCATCGGCAGGGCGCGCGTGATGCCGCCGATGTTGACGAGCGCCTGAAAGCCGATGAAGGCCGTCAAACCCGCCGAGCAGAGTTTGGTGAACATGTCGCGCGCGTCAATCGCCGTGCGCACGCCCGCGTTGACGAACACGATCAGGGCGAGGATGACGAGCGCGCCGCCCAGCAAGCCCAACTCTTCGCCGATGGCCGCGTAAATATAGTCGGAGTCGGCGACGGGAATCACTTCGGCGAAGCCGAGTCCGAGCCCGCGCCCCGTGAGTCCCCCGGAGGCGATGCCGAAAGTGGCCTGCGCGGGCTGGAAGGCGATGCGGTCGAACCACACGTCAACGTTGACGGTGTCGCGCATGGCCTCGCTCGACTGTGCGAGTTCGCGCATCCGCCCGTCGCGCGCAAGCGCCTCGTCATAGTCCTTCTTCCACCACTCTTCATTGGGCGAGGGCGGGTTGAAACCGTCGAGCCAGAGGTGAAAACGCTGCTTGATGCGTGCGGGAAGCGCCGCCTGCACGGGGCGCGAGAGCGTCGGCAAAAGCGGCACTTTCTCCTGCACGTTCGGCGGGAGCGAACCGGCGACAAGCACGCCGATGACGAGCACGACCGAGCCGACGAAGACGAGAAGCTGCGGCCAGCGGCGCACCGCCACGAGGTAGAGCGTCGCATAAGCGCCGCTGAAGACGAGCATCTGCCCGAAGTCTTTGAGGGCGAAAAACGGAATGAAGGGAATCAGCGCCATCACGATGAGGGGGACGACGGCCTGCGCGCGCGGCATGCCCCAGTAGGTCTTGGCGAGGTCGCGGTAGTAGGCCGTGAGGATTCCGGCGAAGCCCAGCAGGAAGGGAATCTTCGAAGGCTCCCACGGCGTCATGTTGCCGAGCGCCTTGCCCGCGCTCGACGTGATGACCGCCGCCACCAGCGGCACGAGCGTGATGAGCACGATGATGAACGAGTGCCGCTGCACGCGGTTGAGAAAGTCGTCGCGCATGCAGAAGTAGTAGGCGACGGCGAAGGCGAAGAAGGCGAGCACGGGAATCCACGTGTAGCCGGAGGTGAGCACGCGCCCGACCGTGATGCTCGACTGTGTCTCCGCCTGATTGATCAACTGTTGCTCGACCTGCTGGCGGTCGGTCGAGAAGCCGAGCAGCTTCTTCTTGTCGTCGTCGTAAAATTTATTGATGAAGCGGAGGCGTTGCACCTGCGTCTTCTCGGCGCGCGCCTCCGCCTTGTTGCGCGAGCCGTATTCGGGGTCGCTGTAGAGGCGATACTGCACGAGCATGCCGAGCGAGAACAGCAGAATCGCCGTCGTGTACAAAGCCCAGTTGCCGCGAAACTTCATCCGCCGCGCGAGCCAGAGCACGAGAAAGAAGACGGGCACGTAGAGGAGGAGATCGCGCACCGCGCTCACCGTCGAAGGTTGATAACCGCGCAGTATGGCAGCGCGCGTCACGGCCACGTAGCCCGCGATCTGCAAGCCGACGATCACGAGCAGCAGAAAGAGATGTGTCGAGGCACGGTTTTTCATAAATGGTCGGGATGATAACTGTTCACTTAAATGACGACGCCCGGATGACCTTCGATTTTATTGTCTCACCGCGACCGCACGCGCCGTCGGCTTCGGCTGCGGCGAACGCGCCGGTGGCGTCTGTCCGGGTCGCGGCTGCTGCTGCTGCGGTTGACGCTGGCCGGGCTGCGTTTGCGGCGACGGCTGCTGCGCGGCGGGTGCGGCCGGAACGTTGCCGAGCAAGCCCAAATCTTTCGCTTTCAACACGAGCGCGGCGGCGATGGGCGCGGCGGCGCGCGAGCCGTAGCCGCCGCCTTCCACGATGACGGCCATCGCCAGTTGCGGGTAATCGAGCGGCGCGATGCAGAGAAACCAACTGTCAATGCGTTTCTCTTCCGAGATCACGATCTGCCTGTACTCGCGTATGATGTTGCCGCGCCGGTCGCGCTCGTATTTCTTAACGGTCTTCGGCTCGCCCGTCTTCGGATCATATTCGGGCACGTCCTTCTGCGCCGTGCCGGTCTTGCCGCCCGAAGTGATCCCTGCGGCGTTGACGGGCGCGAACACGCCGCGTGCCGTGCCAGACGAACCGGCGGTGACGAGTCCCATGATGCGCCGCATGTCGGCGGCCTTGTCCGGCGACATGACTTGATTGTAGACGGCGGGCGGCTGGTTGAATTCGATCTTCGGCTTCATCAACTTACCTTCGAGGTTGGCGATAGCTGCTGCGGAGAGAGCCATTTGAAACGGCGTCATCTGTCCGGCGTAGCCTTGCCCGAAGCCTTCGATGGCGAGATCGTATGGGCGCATCTTGGCGCCCGTCACGATGGTCGCCTCGCTCGGCGCGAGCGCGCGTGCGAGAGCCGTTGTGCTGGTGTTCCAGATTTCCGGCTGGCGACGTGCGCGCGTGGCCTCTTCGGGCGTGTCGTATGCGCCGATGCCGATGAGTTGCGCAGCCTGCTTCAAACGCTCCGCCCCCATCTTCACCGCCGCCTGAGCGAAATACTGGTTGCAGGAGACTTCATAAGCCTTGTCCACGCCGATGTGCCCGTGCACTTCCGCCGGTCCCTGATCGTCGTAGATGACTTTTGCGCCGGGCTGCGCATAGTAACCGCCGCCGCTGCACAAATATTTATCGTTCTGCGTTCCGGCGAGATACTGCGCGATCATCGTGACGGTCTTGAAGGTCGAGCCGGGGATGTAGTAGCTGCGGAGCGAGCGGTTGACGAGCGGGCTGTTGCGTTTGTCTGCGTCGAGTTTGATCCACGTCGCCTCGTCCTGCACTTCGGCGAGCGTGTAGGTCGGGTTGCTGTACATGGCGAGCACTTCGCCCGTCTGCGGGTTCAGGACGACCACCGCGCCGTGCCGGTCGCGCAACTGCTCGACCGCCGCCTTTTGCAACTCGCTGTCAATCGTCAGGCGCACGTCGATGTTGGCGGGCTGCTTGATGTCGCGCTCGAAAAGCACGTCAACGGCTTCGGGGGCAGCGCCGCTTTGCACGCCGAACAACGCGCGCTCGATGCCTGCGTCGCCGCGTTCCGAGCCGAACAACTGCGCCATCTCGCGATCCATCGGATACTCGCGCACGATGCGCCCGTTGTCGCCGCGCTTGTAGAGCGCAAGCGCGCTCTCAAGTTTGCCCGAACGATCCAGAATCCACCCGCGCAGGGTTGACTCGGAGAGCCGCCGGTTGCGCAAGTCCTTGTAGTTGAGATCGGAGAAACGTTCGTTGCGCTCCTCCGCATACCGCGCCCAGTAGACGTGGAAGCCGAAGACCGTGAGTGCGAGGATGAGGAACAGCCAGCGCAGCGCGTAGAGACCGCGATTCGTCGAGGTGACGCCGAGTCGCTGCCTCACTTCCGTCGGCAAATCGGCAGGCGCGACCGACGCCAGCGCCGAACGCCGCCGACGCATCCCGAGCACCAGCGACAGCGCCAGGAGCAGTATCGTCAACGCCAGCCCCGCCACGTAGATCAAACTCAACATCGCGGGCTGCTTTTCCGGAATGACTTCAAGAAACATATTTTTTAAGTGACAGGTGACGAGCGACAGGTAACAGGACGTAAACAAGTCTTTTCTTTTAACTTGTCACTCCTCACCGGTCACTCGTCACTGCTTTCTAAATCTGACCTCGACATCGCCGAAGCCGACGACATCGCCGTCTTCGAGTTGGCGCGCCTCGCCGTAGTTGATGCGCCTGCCGTTTATATATGTTCCGTTTACCGAACCTGTGTCGGAAACGAGTAGAGTTCCTTCGCGATTCATTAAAATGGCGGCGTGAATCTTCGAGACGCTCGGGTGCGCCAGCGACAAATCGCAATCCGTCGCGCGCCCGACGCTCAGGCGTCTGCCGCCCGGCGTGAAATTGAGCATGCTCTGCTCCGACTCCTTGCCTATCTGGACGCGTGCCTGTACCGCGACATTTTTCGCCGCCGCCGCCGCTGCTGTAGCCCCGACAGACCCGGGCGTCTCCACGCCTGCCGCCGCGCGCGCGCGCTCCTCGTCCTCACGCTGCAACTCTTCCTCGAACGCGCCATAACTCGGATCGACCGTGATGCCCGTCGTGAAAATGTCAACAATCGTTTCCACTTCGACCGGCGCGAGCGTGCGCAGGCGCTGGTCGTTGATGTGGTCGATGGCGGCGGCGAGCACTTCGTTCTCCAACTCCTTGACCGATTCCGGCGGGGCTTCCGAATGCGTGCCCCATTCGATCTTGAGCCGCATGACGTGAGGTGCGATGCGCCCGCGCTTCGCATCGTTGCGCGTGCGTTCGTCAATCAAGCGGTTCATGCGCTCGACGAGGCGCGTCGTGGTGAAACCGCTCTGCGTGTCGGGAACGCGACCGAGCGAACGATCAACCACCGCGCCGACGCGATCCAGCACGCGCCGCAACAATCTCTCGGCCAACGCTTCGTCGCGTTTCGGCACGCCCTCTTTTTTCTCAGTCTTGTCCATGCGAATCTATACGTCCGCGCGCCTTCGAGGTTCGATAGTCCAACTCACTCAGAATAAACTACGAGCGCCAAAAGGGCGCGGCATTGGGGGAGGGAATTGTAAACATTTTAAGTCGCGGCTATTTTAAGGGGAAACGGGGAAAAGTAAAACGGGGAAAGTTAGAAGCCGGGTTTTCGCGGCGCATTTACGGCCTACACGCGCGCCGTCGCACGCTGCCGCGCGGCCTCGTAGAGTATCACGGCGAGGGCGACCGCGACGTTGAGGCTCTCGACGGGTGGCCGCATCGGGACGCGCAGGCGCTCGTCGGCCATCTCAATTTCCGCGTCCGACAGCCCTCCGGCCTCCGCGCCCATGATGACGGCGCGAGACTCTGTCCACGCAATCTCGGTGTGCGCCTGCTTTGCCGCCACGTCTGCGCTCACGGTGCGTATGCCGCGTTTCCTGCACCACGAAACGGCTCCGGCGAAATCCGCGTCCGTCCACAGGGGCAGGCGGAAACTCGACCCCATCGCGCCGCGCAGAGCCTTCGGCGAGAGCATGTCGGTCGAGCCTGCGGTTGTGATCACGCCGGTCGCGCCTGCGGCTTCGGCCACGCGCAGCATCGCTCCCGCGTTCGCCGGGTTGTTGATGCGATGCAGGACGACGATGAGCGGCGAGGCGCTCATAGACTTTTCAAACGTCGCCTGGTCTGTCGCAAACCTGCGCGCGAGCACGACGATCCCCTGCGGGTGTTTCGTGTCGCCGAGCGAAGCGAAAACGCTCTCGCCGACGACGTTGAAGCGCGCCCCCCGGCGTTCGAGTTCGGCGAGCAGGCGTGCGGCGCGCGCGTCCTCTGCGAACCGTTCCGTGTAGAGCACGTCTTCGCACGCCAGATTTGAGCGGGCGGCCTCCTCGCACAATCGTAAGCCCTCGATGAAAAGCGTCTCCTTCGCCAGACCTTTGCTCGCGGCGCGGGCGTGCCGGATGAGTGTGTTTTGACGGCTCGTGATCATTGCGGGGCTTGGGCTTTGTTGTTTTCGTTTAAGTCGCGTGGAGTTTATGATGAAAATTGTGTGCCGTAAACTTGAGGCAGGCGGGATTGAGCGGCGACGAAAAGTTTTCCATGCGGGCGAATTCTTTGGAGGACGAGAGCAGATGAAGGGGCGCGTGATCGCCGTCGTTGACGACATCTTTTTCGCAGCGAAGATTCGCGCGACGGCGGAGCACGTCGGCGTCGAGGTGATATTCCCGCGCGGCCTTGAGGCTTTGAGCGCGTCCGTCCGGCAGGGCGCGCCGCTCGTCGTCATCGTTGACCTGCACTTGCAGCGCGAAGACCCTTTCGCCATCGCGCAGAGCCTGAAAGCCGACGCTGAACTACGCGAGACGCCGCTCGTCGGATTCTTCTCGCACGTGCAGGTTGAACTGCAACGGCGTGCGGAGGCGGCGGGCTTCGAGCGCGTCCTGCCGCGCTCGGCTTTCACCAAACGCCTGCCGGAAATCTTGCAGGGACAGTTATAAGCGCCGCCGTTTTCAACCGACGTGGGCGGGCGCGATCACTTCATGGATGGCGCGCACTTCCGTGACGAGTTGTTCGTACTGCGAGAGCGTGAGCGCCTGTGCGCCGTCCGAGAGAGCGCGTTCGGGTTGATCGTGCACTTCGATGATCAGGCCGTCCGCGCCCGTTGCGACCCCGGCGCGCGCGAGCGGCGTGACCATGTAGTTCTTGCCCGTGCCGTGCGACGGGTCAATGACGACGGGCAGGTGCGAGACGCGGCGCACGGCGGGAATGGCGGCGAGATCGAGCGTGTTGCGCGTGTGCTGCGCGAAAGTGCGTATGCCACGCTCGCACAAAACGACGTTGTAGTTGCCTTCGGCCATAATGTACTCGGCGGCGAGCAGCCATTCGTCCAGCGTGGCGGCGAGTCCGCGCTTGAGCAGCACGGGCAGCGACGAGCGCCCGGCGCGTTTGAGCAGGGAGAAGTTCTGCATGTTGCGCGCGCCGAGCTGGATCACGTCGCCGTAGCGTTCGACAAGATCAACACCATGCTCGTCGAGCGCTTCCGTCACGATCTTCAACCCGTAGGCTTCGCGCACGTCGGCCAGAATCCGCAAGCCCTCTTCGCCGAGACCCTGAAAGGCGTAGGGCGAGGTGCGCGGCTTGTACGCGCCGCCGCGAAAGAAGCGCGCGCCGCTGCGCCGCACAATCTCCGCAATCGCAAAAGCCTGCGCGCGGCTCTCGATGGCGCACGGCCCGGCGATGATCGAGAGTTCGTCGCCGCCGATGCTTGCGTCGCCGACGCGCACGACCGTCTTCTCCGGTTTCAGATCGAGCGAGATCAACTTGTAGGGCTTCGTGACGCGGATGGCTTCGGCCACGCCGGGCATCGTTTCGAAGCGCGTGGCGTCAACCGCACCTTGATTGCCCGTGACGCCGATGGCCGTGCGATTCGCGCCGGGCAGCGGGTGCGCCCTCAGTCCGAGTCCGGTGATAACGCGGACGACTTCGGCGATATCTCGCTCGGTCGCGTCCGTCTTCATAACGATCAACATAAGAATCTCCAAATAAAACCGTGAATCGTAAATTGTAAATCGTCAATAGTTTAAAACAGTTCTTCTCTATTCACGATTTACGATTCACGATTCACTTCTGTTTCTACATCCTTTCGGGCACGCTGATGCCGAGCGTGTCGAGCGCGGCGGTCAACTGGCGACGAACGAGGTCGGCGATATTGATGAGCACGGCGCGGCGTGTTTCATTTTCTTCGGCGATGATGCGGTGGCGGTGGTAAAAGAGGTTGAAAGCCTTCGCCAGTTGGAAGGTGTATTTTGCGAGATAAGCGGGTTCGGCCTGCGCGGCGGCCTGCGCCGTAGTTTCTTCCAGGCGCGCGGCGAGCGTCAGGAGCGACCAGAGTTCGTCGCCGCCCTCGCCCGCAAAAATTTGCCGCACCTCGCCCGCACCCGCTTCGTTCCCGGTCAGTCCTTTCGCGAAATCGCGCGCCTGCACGAGGCTCGCCTCGTCCAGTTTGCGGAAGATCGAATTCGCGCGCACGGCTGCATACTGGCAATAGGGGCCGGTCTCGCCTTCGAAGGAAAGCGCCTCTTTGAAATCGAAGGCGATGAGAGAATTGCGCGTCCATTTCAAGAGGAAGTAGCGCAGCGCGCCGACGGCAATCGTGTGCGCCGTCTTCAACTTTTCTTCGGCGGAGAGGTCTGCGTGGCGCGCGTCCACTTCCTTGAGCGCGTTCGCTTCCAGCCGGTCAATGAGATCGTCAACCTTCACGCCCAGACCTTTGCGCCCGCTCATCTCGATGTGCGGGCGGGCGCGGTCTTCGGGCGTCAACTCGAAGCCGAGTTCTTCGGAAGCGGCGGGCGAGAGCGCGACCATCTCGTAAGACAAATGCACACTCGGCTCGCGTGCCAGACCGGGCACGACGGCCTGCACGCCGCGCTGCACGATGTCCTGCGTGTACGACTGTCGCGAGTCAATGACGTTATAGACGACGCTGCCGCCGCCGAACTTCGGCGGTTGATTTGCGACCATCGCCTCGGCGGTCGGCGGCTCGCTCGTCGTCACCCAGACGATGTGGCCGTCGGGGTAAGTGAGAAACGGCTTGTAGTAAAAATCGAGTCCGAGCTGGCCGAGTTTCCAGAGTTGATAGGCGATGTCCTTGCCCGCGTAGGTGACCGTGCCGTTCGAGCGGACGATGATCTTGTCGGCGTCGTGCTCGTCCGTTCCGGTGTGCGCCTCGGAAGGCATCACCCAGCAACCGGCGTTGCGGCCTGTCGGTTCGAGGCGTATCGCGCCCGTCTCTTTGAGTCGCCGGAAGGCGTGATCCCAAAAATGCAGGTGGAGAATTTCCGACTCGCGCGGCAGCACGTCGTAACGTATGCCGAGCCGCTCCATCGTCTTCAAATGGCACTGGACGATGCGCGTGGCGATGTAGTCGGCAAGCTCTGCCGTCGGGTTGTCGCCCGCTTCGATGGCGTGCAGCGTCTCGCCACGCAGTTTCAGAAGCTCCGGGTCTTCTTTGGCTTCGGCGTCGCCGCGACGGTAGAAGAGTCCGACCTGCGCGTACAAATCCCAGCAGTAATAATCGAAGGGACGCTCGGGCGGAAGCGTTTCGTCCAGGCGGCGCACGTCT
>DASQDV010000129.1:0-9647 GCA_035633995.1 Pyrinomonadaceae bacterium
CGCCCCGAACGCGTGCTCATCCTCTCCGGCTCGCAGCAGGGACTCGATCTCATCGCGCGCTGCCTGATAGACGCGGGCGACACGGTCGTGCTCGACCGCCCCGGCTACGTCGGCGCGATCCAGACGTTTCGCGCGGCGGGCGCAAAACTCGTCGGCTGGGACACCGTGCGCGCAGACTTCGACGAACTCGAAGACCTCATCCTGCGCTACCGTCCGAAGCTGCTCTATACCAACCCGACCTTCCAGAACCCGACGGGCAAAGTATTCTCTCTGCGCGAGCGGCGCGACCTGCTGCGCCTCGCCGTGCGCTATCGCATCCCCGTCATCGAAGACGACCCGTACCGCGAAAGCTACCTCGACGCGCAGCCACCGCCGCCATCGCTCTACGAACTCGACGAGCACAACATCGTCATCCACCACAGCACCTTTTCCAAGGTGCTCGCGCCGGGCTTGCGTCTCGGCTGGCTCGCCGCCTCCGAGTATGTCGTCGATCAACTCGCGCTCATCAAGCAGCGCGAGAACCTTTTCACGGAAGGGTTGAGCCAGTTGGTCATCGCCGAGTTTCTGCGCAGCGGCCTGTTCGACGAACATCTTGCCAAGCTGCGGCGCGAACACGCGCTGAGGCGCGACCGTATGAGCGACGCGCTCGCGCGACACCTGCCCGCCCGTCTTTTAACCTACGCGCGACCGAAAGGCGGCCTCTATTTCTGGTGTCGTCTGGGGCACGGCTTGCGGGCGCGGCAACTTTTGCAGGGGGCGATGGCCGCAGGCGTCGTCTTCGCCAACGGCGAGATTTTCTACGCGGACGAGGCCGGGGCGCACGAACTGCGTCTCTGCTTCGCCAGCCAGACGGCGGACAAGATCGAGGAAGGAATCAAACGGCTGGCCGCGAGCCTCAAGTATCAGGGAGACATCAACGCGCCGCGCGAAGAGAGTTTGATGCCGATAGTGTGAGAAACTTTTTGAAAGGTAAGATTGTTGTCCCGTAGGGACATTTGATAATAGCCCGGCGATTTATCGCCGGGAGTACCGCAGCAAAAATAATTGAGTCCCGTAGGGACGGTTGAAAGTTCTTTCGTCACAACCTTCAATCGTCCCTACGGGACTCCAATCACCATCTCAACTTATTCCCAGCACTAAAGTGCTGGGCTATTGTCAATCGTCCCTGACGGGACTTCTTAAACCGTCCTTACTTCATTGAATCTTGATCAGCGCTTTGTTGCCGGGCGTGCCGCGCAGATTGAGGCTGACGGAAACGTCGCCCGCGTTCGCCAGTTCGCCCGGCAGAACGACAACCACCTGCGTCACCCGCTCGAAACCGGGAACCTTGCCCACGTGTTCCACCGTCAGCGGATAGATTCTCTGTTGAGCATCTTCGGCCTGCACCTTCACGACCGTCTGCGGCTCGCCCGGCGCGAGATCGACGTTGTAGGCAAAGAGCATGACGCGCGTGCGCCCGTCGGCGCTGAAGTTCCGGGTCGAGTTGACCGAAAAAGGCTCGCGCGTGCGCGTCACGGAGTCGAGCGCAACCGCGCGGTTTGAATTCCATTCCGTGAGCAGTTGAGGAGTTGAAACAAAATTCGTCTTTGGCCGGAGCATGAACAGCCCCTGCTCGATGCCGCTGACGATGACGACGCCGCTTTTGAAGAACGGGTAATTGCTCCACGTGCCGTTGAAGGACGGCAGATCGTCAACCGGGTAAACGTCGAAATAGCCGACCTCTTGCAGCGTGGCCGTAGCGGCGCCGCTGATGTCGAGCACGCGCAATCCGCTCCGGTAGTTGGATTGATAAGCGTAGCGACCGAGGATGTAGAGGTTGTGGTCAATCGCGGTGTTTGTGCCTTCGTGGAAACCCGTGATTGACGGCGCATCGAGGTCGGAGACGTTGAAGATGTGCGTGCGCGTCTTCGTCTTCAGCTTTTGCTCGTCCAATTCGTCGTCCACCAAGAACAGGGATTGATCGTCGGTCAACCAGCCCTGGTGCGTGTAGGCGCTGCCGGGATAGACGGTGCGCGATATTTGTCGCGGGGCGCTTTTGTCTGTGACATCAACGATGGTCAAAGTGTCTTCGTTGGAATTGAAGCAAACTTCCCGGTTGTAATAGGTCGCGTCGGGGCCGCGATAAATGACGCACTGCGAGTCGTGCGTGTAGCCGTCCGCGTCGAAGCATCCGGCAAAGGTCGGGCTGGCGGGGTTGCGCACATCTATGATGTGCAGGCCTTTCGCGCACTTGTTGGCGGCGGCGTCCGCGTAGGCGGTCACGCCGTTGGCGTAAATAAAGCCCGTCTCTTCGTTGACTGTAATCGTGTGCGCGCGGCTGAAACCGTTGTAGTGCGCCGTCTCGGTAAAAGTGACGGGCGGCGCGGCGACGCTGCGCAAACGCGTGAGGTCGAAGACCTGCATTCCATGATTCGCCGCTTCGCTCGCGATGAAAGCGTGGTTGCCATAAACTTTAATCGTGCGCCACACCGAATCGACGCTATGCGTGGGCAAATTGCCGAGATAGACGGGGTTCTCCGCGTCGCTGATGTCAACGAAAGCGGTTCCGTTGGAACGACCCATGAGCGCGTATTCTTTGTTCGTGAGCGGGTCAGTCCAGCCCCAGACATCGTTGCCCGTGCCGCCGCCGATGCTGGCGAGCGGGAGGAACGATGCGAGGTCAACATTTTGACAGGGGAACGTGCCCGCCATTCCGTTGACGCACGGCGTCAAGCCCATCGCAGAGAGAGCCTGCCCGTTCGGTTGACCGTTGGGGCCTTCGCCGATGTGTTTGTCGCCGTCGTGCGCCGCGCCCGCAGGCGGCAGCGACACGAGCAGGACGAGCGCGCACGAAAACAGCAGTAAGAAAACTAACGCGGATAACTTTTTGCTACTCATGTTTCTACTTCTTGAAAGGCGGACTGTTTCTTTTACGCCTGCGCGTCGTTTGACGGAAGGCACTACTGAGAGGCATTTACTTCTCTGCGGACGGGAGCGGATGCGTCGTGTCGAGCGCGATCTTCCAGCGGCCTGCGTGGTCGCGCTTCCAGACGCGCACATAATAGCCCTTCTCCGGTGCTGTTACTAGTGCCGCGCCCGTTGCGCCGCTGCCGCCACGCAACTCGTAACGCCCGTAAGTGTAACCGAGATCGTTAGACTGCGCGACCTCCGCCTTCATCGGCTCGCCCGACAGCATAAACTTTTTCTGCTCAAGAAACGAGCGAATTGCGTCGCCCTTCGTCAAGGGGAACGCGCCGTTGCGATGCAGGCGCGCTTCGTCGCCGAGGTGCGCCTGAAACGCTCGCGCCGCGCCGCGCGTGCTGGCTGCGGCGAGAAAGTCGCGATCAATTTTCAGCAGCGCGGCGCGTTCTTCTTCGAGATTGGAGTTCGCGCCCGCCGTCGTCGTCGCCTTCGCGGGAGACGTTTGCCGCGCCGCTTGAAAACGGAGCGTGCGCTCCTGCGCGTCGGGCGCGGGCGTCTGGATGCCGACATCGAGCGCCACCTTCCACGCGCCGCCCGGCGGTCGTTTCCAGATCGAAAAATAGTAGCCGTGCCGCGTCGGTTTGTGTTCGGGACTTTGATCTATGAGGCGGTAAGGGCCGGTCGTGTAGCCGAGGTCGCCCGCGCGCGACGCGTCCGCGAAGACGGGTTCCCAGTTGAGCATGACGGGCGGGCGCTCCGGCGGCGCGGGGCGTTTGAGATAAGCCTCTCTGGTCTTCGTGGGATGCGGCTGGAAGTTGATGCCGTCGTCTGCGAAGAAGGCGAGGAACGATTCGCGCACGCCGCGCTCGACACTCATGCGCGCAAACGCACGCTCGGCCTCGACGAGCGAGACGAGCGCGGGCGAATAACCGCTCTGCCGCGCGAAGACGGCGAACGTGAACGCAAGCGCGAGCATGAGAGAGACGGCGACGAGTCGTGTCATGCGAATGACTTCCTTTTCAATTTCGGCTTCCGGCGAGACTCAGTTTCGGCGCACGGCGGTGCGGCGCGCGAGGGCGTTTCGGATACGAATTGAAGATGCCGTTTGTGGCGGGAGGGATGCGTCGCTAAACTTTGAAATTTCGCGTCTGCACGTCGCCCGTGCGGCTCGACTCACGCGTGAACATGCTGCAAGCGCGCCTCTGCGAGTTGGTCTGCGGCCTTAGAGGTGGGGATTCGTGCGGCTTCCGCAAGATGAAAGATTTCCAGCAGCGTGTCGTAAATGGCTTCAACTTTTGCGCGCGACTCGGCCTGCGACCAGCCGAGCAGTTCGATGCAGCCGTTGATGACTCCGCCTGCGTTGGCCGCGTAGTCGGGCGCGTAGAGAATATCGCGTGCGGCGAGGCTGTCGCCGTGCCGCGCATCGAGCAGTTGATTATTGGCCGCGCCGGCGACGATCTCGACTTTGAGTTGCGGGAGCGTCCGGTCGTTGAGTATGCCGCCGAGCGCGCAGGGCGCAAAGATGTCGGCCTCGACCGCGTAAATCGCCTCCGGCTCGACGCTCTCCGCCCCGCATTCGCCGGCCACGCGCTCGACGCGCTCGCGGTCAACATCCGTCACGATCAAACGCGCCCCGGCCTCGTGCAGTTCTTTCGCCAGGTAGTAGCCGACGTGGCCGCAACCCTGTAAGGCTACCGTGCGTCCGGCGATGTCGTCGGCTCCCCAGCGATGGCGCGCGGCGGCCTGCATCGCGCGGAAGACGCCGCGCGCCGTGACGGGCGAAGGGTCGCCCGAACGATCCGCGAGACCGCCGACATGCTCTGTCTCCAGACGCACATGTTCCATGTCCGCCGTGCTCGTCCCGACATCTTCCGCCGTGATGTAGCTGCCGCCGAGCGTCTCCACGAAGCGTCCGTGCGCGCGGAACAGTTCAGCGCGGCGAGCCGTCCGGTTGTCGCCGATGATGATCGACTTGCCGCCGCCGAAAGGAAGTTCGGCCAGAGCATTCTTGTAGGTCATGCCGCGCGAGAGACGCAGCACATCCACGAGCGCGTCCCGTTCGCTCGCGTAGTTCCAGAAACGCGCGCCGCCGAGCGCGGGGCCGAGCAGCGTGCTGTGACTCGCGATGATGCCGCGATAGCCGCTCTCATCGTCGCGGCAACCGAGCACGCGCTCATGATCCGTCCCGGTGTGGTGCTCGATGATTTCCATTCTTTCGACCCCGATAAA
Source organism: Pyrinomonadaceae bacterium (assembly GCA_035633995.1). Taxonomy (GTDB): domain Bacteria; phylum Acidobacteriota; class Blastocatellia; order Pyrinomonadales; family Pyrinomonadaceae; genus JAIVJZ01. Next base: position 5,131 of record DASQDV010000129.1, read on the forward strand.
CTATTCACGGCGAAAATATTCGCGGCGCGGCGCACGATAAAACGCACACGTCTCGACGCAACACGCCACTTGAGGAGAAGCGGCTCGCTCGCGCCATCTTATTTACCGGCGGACGAAGAATAAATAGCCAATTTGCGATTGGCATTTGAGAGGAGAGGGACGGCGTTCAAGCCCCGGCGCTCATATTCGCAGCGTATTCCAGATGAAGACGAAGGCGGGTTCGCTGCGGTCAACGAGAAACGACCAGCCGTGCGCGCCGGGCGCGAGCGTGTATTCGTGCGCGACCCCGGCGGCTTTAAGCGTGTCTGCGAGTTTTTGATTGCCGCGCTCGAAGCCGTAGCGGTCGCTCTGGCCGATGTCGAAATAAATCTTCAGGCGCTTGAGATTGGCGGCGTTCGTGCGCGCCAGATAGAGCGGGTTGTTGGCCTGAAAGAAGGCTGCGTCGGGCGGCGAGCCGAAGAGTTTCACGGCGAGGTCGTAGCGATACTTCCCGCTGCGGTCTTCTGGTGATTTCGGCGGCTGCGGCAATTCGTCGAAGAGAGCGGCGCTGTGCGCGGCGACACCCGCGAAAAGTTCGGGGTGTTTGAAGGCGATGAGGAGCGCGCCGTAACCGCCCATCGAGATGCCTTCGATGAGGCGCGAGCGCGGCGACCGGGTCGTGCGATAAGTCTTATCCACGAAGGGCAGGAAATCTTTGACGATGGCGTCTTCGTAGCGCGTGCCGTCCTGCGCGTTAAGGTAAAAACTGTTCGCGCCGTAAGGTATCGCGACGATGAACTCGCCGACCTTCGAAGCGGCGCGCAGGGCTTCCAGCTTCGTCTCGATGCAATGGCTTTCCCAGTCGCGCTCGTCGTTGTTCAGGCCGTGCAGAAAGATGACGAGCGGGTAACGCTCTGTGCGCTTCGCGTCATACGAAGGCGGAAGCGACACGGCGTAGCGCACGTTTCGACCGAGACTGGCCGACGGAAACTCCGCGTACTCCATGCGACCTGCGAACGCGCTCGCGGGACGCTTTTCAGCACTCGCGCCCGTCGCCGCTGGCGGAGCCTTCGCTTCCTGCGCGGCCGTTGCGCACGAAAGCGACAGCGGCAGCAGCAACAACAGCAGCAGCGGAGCACACGCGGCAAACCTCGACAAACGCCGCGCGCCGCTCTGCCGCGCCGCACGGACTGCCGCCGCTCCGCTCGACGGGCGAACTGCTACCGAGTCGCCGTTTTTCGCACGAGGATATTTCATACTTCTCAACCCGTTGTTCAAACGCAAGTCGTCCGCCCGCATCAAAATTTTTCGGCGGGCTTCGAGGGGAAATGGTTCAGGCCGAGCCGAGCCGCCGTGCGGTCGGTCTGATCAATGATGGCGGCGGCGTTGATGGCGGCGGCGATGCAGATCGTCTCGCTGATCTCTTCTTTCGTCGCGCCGAGGTCGAGCGCCTTCTTCATGTGCCCGTCGAGGCAGCCGTCGCACTTCGCCACGAGCGAGGCGGCAATCGAGATCAATTCCTGCACCTTCGGATCGAGGATGCGCCGCTCCGGCGTGTAATAAAGCTCCTTGTAGTACGCGCCGTAAACCTTCTTCATGCGCGGCTCAAGCATCGAGTAGGAATTTGAAGGCTCGTCGCGCGCGACGGGGATCATCTGTCCCTTGTCGAGCGTGACGCCTTCCACCTCCGCCGCCGCGTCGTGCAGTTCGGTAGAGGCAGCGGCGGCGGCGACCGGTGCGCCCGCGCCGTTCGCGCCCGTCGTCGTCGTGGCGGAGGCAACGCCGCTGCTTGTGCTGCTGGCCGTCTCCGCCGGATTCTTTTCACTCATGTCAATTCTCCTCTTTAGCGGCTCTGCGCGAAGGCGTTTACTTGAGCGTCAATTTCTCTGTGAGCGTGCGGTCGCCGTAGTGGATTCTGATCGTGACGGTCTTGCCTTCCCTGCCCGTCCAGATGCTCAACTCGTCTACGAGCGGCGCGCCCTTGCCAAACGCGATCTCTTTTTCCGCAATGACCGTTGCGTCCTTCGGCGTCTCCACGAAGACGTTGCCGGGGACGAGAAACGTGCCGTTCGACTCTGCGGGTTTGAACGAAGCGAGCGAGAGTTTCATGCCCGCCTTCGTCTCGGGGTTCTTCGGCGTGATGACCATCGCGTAGTCGCCGGGCGCGAGCGCCTTGCCCTGAAATGTGGCGGGCGCGGCGAGCCGCAGGTGCGCGATAGGCCAAGTGCGTTTCGCGTAGTATTGACCGTTGCGCGGGTCAACGCCGGTTTCGATGTAGCCGAAGGTGGCCTTGCCCCACGGCAGGTTGAGATAGCGCACCTCGACGGCCTGCTTCGTCTCGCCGACATCGACGCTCGCCGTCTTGATCGTCGTCAACTTGCGCTTGTCTACTTTATTATCTTGCGCCATGCCGCTCATCGCGTCCTGCGCGAAAGCGTTGCCGCCGAGCGACAAGAGCGCGGCGACGGCGCAGGCCGCGACAAAGGAGCGCGCGGTCGAATTTTTGCGAATCTTCATGTTACCGGACTTCCTTTTCAACGAAATTGGATGTGATTGTTACCGCTTGAATAGATGTTGATACGTGGCCGCCGCGCCCGCAGTTTCAAGGCCGCTCGCCGCGCTTCACTCAACCGCTTCGACAAATTCTTTCACGGCCTTGATGTAAGTTTCCGGCGACTCGTCGTAGGCGCGTCCGTGTGTTGCGCCCTCGACGATGAACTTGCTTTTTCGCGCACTGCCCGCCGCCGCGTAGAGCGGTTCGAGCACCGTCGCGTTCGGCATGCGCACGTCTTTCGCCCCGCCGATGAAAAGGACGGGGCGCGAAATCCGGCGCACCGCGCGCTCCAGATCATAATCCGACGCCGCGAAGTTCAAACGCCATGTGGTGAACTTTATCAACAGCGTGGCGAAAGGGAAAGTTGGCAGACCCGTCAATTTAATGTGATGCCGCACGGTGTCGGCAAACGAGAGGAAGCTCGATTCGGCGACGACGGCCAGAAGTTTTTCGTCCCCGATTTCCGAGGCCGCAAGGAGCGTCGCCGCCGCGCCCATCGAGACGCCCATCAGCACGACGTGATTCTCCGGCTCGCGCCCGCGCACGAACTCGAAGGCCGCACGAACGTCGTGCCGCTCGTCGTAGCCGATGGTGGAAAACTCCGCCGCGCTTCGCCCGTGCCGCCGCAGGTCGTAGAGCAGCACGCCGTAGCCCTCGCGCCACAGATTGATGCCGCGTTCGAGCATCTCGTAGCGCGAACGAAACAGCCCGTGCGTCAAGACGAAAGTTATGCGCCGCGCGCCCTCGCCATTGCCGGAGCGCGCGGGCAGATACCAGCCGGAGAGCGTGTTGCCGTCTGTCGAAGTGAACGTGACCGGTTCGAAGGTCGCGCCGTGTGCGGCGGGCGTGTCCGTGCGGTCGCGCTCGCCGGGGCGCGTCCCCGCTTTCGTGATCGCGAAACTCAGGAGCCAGGGCAAGCCGAACGTCACGATCAACGCGAGCGCGACCGAGACGGCGGCCAACTTCCGCGCCATGCTTCTGCCGCTGAAACGTCGTGCGGGCTTCGCGCCTTCGACGACAACAGGCCGCGCGCCTTCGTCCGCAACGGGGCGCGCGGCTTCGTCTGCTTCGATAGCGGGACGTGCGCTTTCGCCTCTTTCGAGGATGACCCGCGCTGCATCGTCGTCCGCTTTGTTCTTCGCGTGCGCTTCGTCATGCGGGTCTTCGAGTTTGCGCATGCTGATGACAGCGCCGACGGTGAGCGCGGCGCACATCGCGCCGACGCCCGCCAAGCCGTAACGCGGATAGAGGCGCGCGCCCACCGCGACCGCGAGCGCGATGCCGAGTTGCGACGCGCCGTTGCGCAGGGCGATGTAAGCGGCGCGCTCCGATGCGGCGACGAGTTCCGTCACGAGCGCTTGCAGCGGCGCGACGCGCAGCGCGGCGAGAAATGCCGTCGCCCCGATAACCGCCCACAGCCGCGCGCTCCAACTGAATGTGGGCAGCACGAGCAGAAGCAGAATCATCAACGCGCTGCTCGCAACCGCGATGCGACGTTTGCCGTAACGGTCTGCCAGCATTCCGCCGAGCGCGCCGCCCGCCACTGCGCCCGCCCCGGCCAGCGCGTAGACGAGTCCGACCTCGCGCGTGCCCGCGCGGAACGCGTCCGAGAGCCACGTGCCGAGATAAGTCGTCAGCCCGACGAGGCCGCCGGAGACGAAGAAGGCGCTCACGATGCCGCGCCGCGTCGAGCGTGAACGCATCGCCAGTCGCCACAGCGAAGCGCGCTCATCGTTTGAAGACGTGCGCCCGCCGGTCGCCGCCTGCCCGGTAGTCGCCGCACGCTCATCAACCTGCTGCCGTCGCTCATCAATCTCTTGTCGTGTGGCGTCGTCTGCCGACTCGCCCGCCGCTTCTCCGCCCTTCGTCTCAACGGAAGTTGAGAGCGGAAACTGCCGGACGAGCAGACCCGCAACGGCGACGAGCGCGGCGGAGGCTGCGAAGACCGCGCGCCAACCAATGCGCCCCGCGAGCCACGCGCCCA
>DASQDV010000130.1:0-6715 GCA_035633995.1 Pyrinomonadaceae bacterium
GAAAAGGCGGGTGCTTTGAATTCAAAGCACCCGCCTTCTTATTTGATTCCCTGCCCTCAAATCTCCCCCTTCCCCACTCTTACTCTCTAACCTCACCGCTGACCTTGCCACACTCGCAAATTTGCCTCATCCCGCCCAGCGTTAACCGGAGTCGAGGCAATTTATAGCTTGGGCAAAGTTGGATTACAGTAGCCTTGCAGGGGAAGTCAGTTTTGCGTGGATATGTAGAGTGGCCATCAATACTAGGTTGCACTAGGTTGTGCTCACACATGACTTTCCCTGCTAGACTGATTACAGCAACAGGCGTTATCGGACGCGTACAGGTTTATCCGGGACAGAGACATCAACGCCATTTTGAACTTTAATTACGCTGTTCGATCAGGCGAGGTTGGTGAGACGGTGGCGGGCTTTAACGATCTGTCTGCCGATGCGTTTGGCCTCTTCGGCGAGTGCGTCGCGCCCCTCGGCGGCTTCGCTCTCGGCCGCGAGTTTGATGCGGTACATGCCGTCCTGCGTGAGTCGGCGGATGCCGAACTCGACCGTGCGCAAGTCGTCTTTGAGCGATAGAAGGCGTGCGTGTAAATCTTCCGGGTCGTCTGTGGCCGGCGGCGCGGCGCAATAAAATTGCAGGTCTTCATCGCCGAGCAACGTGCTCAAACTTTCGGCGTCGCCCTCGCGGTAGGCGCGATTCGCCTCGGCCATGATCTGGTGTCGGCGTCTGGCCTCCGTCTCGTCCGGCGCGTGATCCGGGTGAAACAACTTGGCGACCGACCAGAAGAGTTTACGTAGACTCCTCACAGCCAACTTGTCCGCCGCACGCGCCGCGCCAGTTTCGACTGCGCCGTTCTCATCGTCCACACTTGCCGCGTCGCCTTCCGTTTCGCGCAGCAGGCGCGCTTCCGCATCCCTGATGGCCTGTTCCACCTCGGCCAACTCGGCCAGACGGCTGCCAACCACCTGCGTGTAACGCGCTTTGAACATGATCATCTCTTCTTGCAGGGTGGTCAGTTCGATTCTTCGCTCGGACAGTAGCGATTCAAGCCGCGCCACTTCCGCCGCCAAGTCGAGCGGCTCGTCGCGGTCTGCCTGCGGGTTGAGAGTGAGACTTTGCATCGAATCGAACATTGTATCGCAATCATGCTAAGAAACCCCTCCCGACGAATACTCGGACGATATTTACCCTGCACTGACGTGGAATATCAACCCGGCGTTATCGGACGCTTAAGCGATATGGGTGTCCAGGTTTGGGTTCGGATTTTGATTCAAGATACTTTTTGATTATACGTTGGTGTAAGCTAGTGTCATTCAAATCGGATTACGTCTTTTTGTGCGCGGTGGACTTTTGGTTGGTGTGAGGCTTATGAAAAAACTCTTGTGGCTCGCGATCATGGTGGCTGTTTTTTCGCTGAAAACTTTTGCCGCCCAGACCATGCGGCTCGACTTTTATCACACGGGCAACGCTGCGCAGGAGATGTTCAGCGTGGACAGGATCGTCCTCGAACCGCTCGCGTGGCCGGGTAATCCGCAGCGCGCAATTGACGAGACGAACCTCGGCAAGTATCTCTTTGAAGTCAGGGATCAGGCGTCGAATCGTCTGCTGTACTCGCGCGGGTTTGCTTCGATTTACGGCGAGTGGGAAACGACGGACGAAGCCAAAAGCGTCAACCGCACTTTTCACGAGTCGCTCAGATTCCCCGCGCCTGCCGCGCCCGTCCACATTCTGTTGAAGAAACGCGACGCGCGTAATTCGTTCCGCGAAATCTGGACGACGAGCATAGACCCGCAGGACATCTTCATCTCCAACGCCAAACTCGCTGCGCCCGCACGCGTCATCGAAATCGAACGAAACGGCGAGCCGTCCGCGAAAGTCGATCTGCTGATTTTAGGCGACGGCTACACGGCTGCCGAGTCCGCCAAGTTTGAACGGGACGCGCGGCGTCTCGCGGCGATACTCTTTCAAACTTCCCCTTTCAAGGAACGGCGCAGGGATTTCAACGTGTGGGCGCTCAGCCCTCCGGCGTCGGAGTCGGGCATCTCGCGCCCCTCGACGGGCGTGCAACGCGACTCGCCGCTCGGCGCAACCTACGACGCCTTCGGCTCCGAACGCTACGTGCTCACCTTCGATAACCGCGCCTTCCGCCGCGCGGCCTCTTTCGCCCCTTACGACTTCGTAGAGATTCTCGCCAACAACCGCACCTACGGCGGCGGCGGAATCTTCAACCTCTACGGCACCGTTGCCGCCGACAGCGCGTGGGCGCCCTACGTCTTCGTGCACGAGTTCGGCCACCACTTCGCGGCGCTTGCCGACGAGTATTACACGTCGGCCGTCGCCTACGCTCCCGCGACCGAACGCATCGAACCCTGGGAGCCGAACGTGACGGCGCTCCTCGATCCGAAAAAGTTGAAATGGAGAGACCTCGTCAGCGCGGACACGCCGCTTCCGACGCCCTGGAACAAAGAGGCTTTCGAAGCCTACTCGCTCGACATACAGAAGCGGAGGCGCGACATACGCAGCCGCAATCGCCCCGAACAGGAGATGGACGCGCTCTTTAGCGAAGAACTCGCGCGCGAGAAAGAGATGTTCGCGCGCGAAAAATACGCCAAGAGCGTCGGCGCATTCGAGGGCGCAAACTACGAGGCGAAGGGTTTCTACCGCCCGCAGGTTGACTGCATCATGTTCACGCGCACGGACACCTTCTGCGCCGTCTGCCGCCGCGCCATCGAACGCGTGATAGACATGTATGCGCGCCCCTGACGTGCGCAGACAGACGCGTTCGCCCCGCTCAAAGCTGTTCGATCAAGGTGGCGCGTGCGATCAACTTCTCCTGCCGGAAACGCGACTCCAACTCCGCGCGATAATTCCTCCACCACGCGCGTTCGAGTTCTTCCGTCATCACTTCGAAGACGATGATCGCATCACGGCTGACTTCCCCGCCTTCCTTCCAGATGCCTTCCGCAGGCGAACTGCGAAACGCCGTGATGCCGCCGAATTTCTTTATCAACTCGTCACGCACGCGGTCATAGGCTGTCTGTGCGAAAGTCTCGCCGTCGTTATCGTACAAGGGCAGTAATATTTGAATGAGATACATGCGAACTTTAAAACTCCTGTTGAAATATGCTCTCGGCCTCTCGTTTGCGCTCGCGGGGCTGTATCACTTCGTCAACCCCGCCTTTTACCTGCGGATGATGCCGCCCTTTCTGCCGTACCATCTTTTCCTCGTCTATCTGAGCGGCTTCTTTGAAACGGCGCTCGGCCTCCTGCTGCTCGTCCCGAAGTATACGCGCCTCGCCGCCTGGGGACTGGTCGCGCTCCTCGTCGCGGTATTTCCCGCCAACGTCCACATGGCGCTCAACCCGCAACTTTTTCCCGACCTCCCGCCCGCCGCTCTGTGGCTCAGGCTGCCGCTGCAAGCGGTGTTCATCGCATGGGCTTACTGGTTTACCGGCGGCGAACAACGGGAGAGTAAAAGTCGCCCGAATAATTTGCGCTAAGCGAACTGACCCGCCGCATAGCCCGAAGCCCACGCCCATTGAAAATTATAGCCGCCGAGTTGGCCGGTCACGTCAACCACTTCGCCGATGAAGTAGAGGCCGGGAACGCGCGTCGCCTCCATCGTGCGTGAAGACAGTTCACCCGTCGCGACGCCGCCTGCGGTCACTTCCGCCTTCTTGTAGCCTTCCGTCCCGGCGGGCATGATCTGCCAGTGTTGAAGTTTCGCGGCCAGCGCCTCGCGCTCGCGCTCCGAAAATTGCCTGAGCGGCTTGCCCGCGGGCGCGTACAGCTTGCACCACGCCTGCGCGAAGCGGCGCGGCCAGTACTGGCCGAGCAGCGTCGCAACCTCGCTCTCGGAATGTCGATGCTCTCGGAGCAGACCTTGCGCGTCCATGTCCGGCAGGAGATTGAGGTTGATGTTTTCGTCGGGCTGCCAGTAGGAAGAGACTTGCAGGATCGCGGGGCCGCTCAAACCTCTATGCGTGACGAGTATGTTTTCGCGAAACTCCGCGCCACAGCACTCGGCGACGGCGTCGAGCGAGACGCCGCTCAAGTCCGCGAAACTCGTCTGCGTCGCGGCGGGCAGCGTGAGGGGGACGAGCGCGGGTTTCGTCGGTTGAATTTGAATGTCGAACTGCCGCGCGATGCGGTAGCCGAAGTCGGTCGCGCCGAGTTGCGGGATGGAGAGGCCGCCCGTCGCGACGACGAGCGAGCGAGACGAGAAACTTCCCTGATCCGTCTCCACGCGAAACTTGTCCGTTCGTTCAATTCGCCGCACGCGGCAACCGCAACGTATCTCCACCGCAGCCGCCTGACACTCTGCGAGCAGCATCGCGATGATCTGGCGCGAACTGCCGTCGCAGAACAGTTGCCCCAGCTTTTTTTCGTGGTAAGCGATGCCGTGCCGTTCGACGAGCGCAACGAAGTCTGCGGGCGTGTAGCGTGCGAGCGCAGACTTGGCGAAATGCGGGTTGGCGGAGATGAAGTTGGCCGCGCTCGTGTTGGTGTTGGTGAAGTTGCAACGCCCGCCGCCGGAGATGGCGATCTTTTTCCCGACCTGTCCGGCGTGCTCTAAGACTAAGACCCTGCGCCCGCGCTTGCCCGCCTCAATCGCGCAGAACAGCCCCGCCGCGCCGCCACCGATGATGATGACATCCGTTTCCATGAATTGCCCGAACCATTCGAATCAATCCTTGCGTTTACGACTTAACTATAAAGCACTCGCGGCAGAGACGCAGAGAGAAGAAACGCGGAAGCAGGAACGCGGAACGCGGAAGGAGAATCCAGAAGCCAGAATACAGGAGCCAGAAGGAATGCTGAGAGACTGTTAATTCTGACTTCTATATTCTGTCTTCTGTGTCCTGCCTTTCCTTTATCGTTCCGCGTTCCTACTTCCGTATTTTCTTCTGCGGGGGTGAAAGTTTTTTAAGCTAACGATTTCAGGAGCGCGAGGTAACGCTTCTCGTCGCGCTCGTTCATCTTCCTGATGCGCGCGCCGACGAAGAAGCTGTGGTCGCCTTCCGCTCTGTCCAAAGCTTCGACGCGCACGGTCAACGCCTGCACGACGGCGATGCCGTCCGGCAGCGAGAGCACGATGCGGAGCGGGAAGTCGGACGGTTCGATGCGCTCGTCTCCGAGATGGACGGAGGGGAGTATAAGCGACAGCCCGGTCTGGCTCAGGTCGTGCGTGCGCCCCATGATCGGGTCGGGGTAGGAATCGGCCTCCGGGTCGAGACGCTCATTCGGGACGGAGACGCCGACGGGGAGGCTCACCTCGAACGCGGCTTTGTGACGCGCGTACCCGCGCCGTTCGGTAATCAGGGCGCGCATTCTCTCTTCGATCAAAGTTAACACCGGAGTCATATTTGTTGTTTCCCTCTTAAATTGAGTTTGAGACGGCGCGTGACTGGAACTTTCTCGGAGCGCGGCGTGCCGGACAGGAACTTGCGGGGTAATTGTCATTTGCGGGCGAGGCTGATAAGTCTGTCTTCCGGGAAGAAGACCCGACGATCCAAGTTAAAGGAATCGTCGCGGCGAAGTCAACGTTTATTTCGCGTGCGCGTTCGGGCGAGAATCCGGGGGCGGCGTTTAGAGTGGGAGTTGGAGACGCGCCTCGCAGCCCGTGCCGCGCCGCCGGTTGGTGAGCGTGAGCGTGCCGCCGTGCGCTTCGGCAATCTGGCGGCAGAGGACGAGGCCGATGCCTGAGCCGCCCGGCTTGGTCGTGAAGAATGGGACGAAGAGGTTGGTTGTGTTCGAGAGACCCGGCCCTTCGTCTTCGATGGAAAGCGTGAAGTGGTTCGTGTTCTTGATCCAACTGACCGAGACGCCGCCGCCCGTTTCGAGCGCCGCATCTACGGCGTTGCGCTGCAAGTTGATGAGCAGTTGTTCGAGTTGATCGCCGTCGGCCTCGACGGTCAGTTCCGCCCCCGCCACGATGCGCACGGGGAGACGCGTCTCAAGTTCCGCGACGCGGCGGACGAGCGCGCCGATGTCGACGGGCGCGAAACGCGGCGGCGGCAGGCGCGCGAGATGCGCGTAAGCCTGCATGAAGCGGCTCAGGGATTCGGAGCGCGAGCCGATGATGGAGAGGCCGCGCTGCATGTCTTCGTGCCAGTCGAGCGGTCGCGGTTCGCGCACGAGCAAACTTTCAAGGCTCCCGGCGATGGACTTGATGGGCGTCAGCGAGTTGTTCAACTCGTGGCCGAGCACGCGCACGAGCCGCTTCCATGCCTCGCGTTCTTCCTCGCGCAGTTCGCGGCTGAGGTCGGAGAGGACGAGCAGTTGGTGCGGCAGGCCGCGCTCGCGGAAGGTGCTGCGGCGCACGCCCCAACGTCCCGTCTGGCCGGGAAAGTTTTTCGGGATGATCTCCGGCGCATCGTCCGCGCCCGAAACTTGTAGAAACTCTTCGAGGCCGAGTTCCGAAGCGGTGCGACCGAGAAGACGCCCTGCGGGTTGCGCAAACAGTCGCTCGCCCGCGCGGTTGACGAGGCGCAGGCGTTCGTCTTCGTCGAAGGCGAAGACGGCCACGTCGATTTCGCCCATCACCGTGCGCAGGAGCGCGGAGGCTTCGAGTGCGCCGAGACGCTGCGCGCGCAGAGTTTCGCCCAAAGCATTGACCTCCAACATCACGTCGCCGAGCGCGTCTTCGCGCCCCGCACCGCGCGCGCGAATCGAGTAGTCGCCCTCGCGCAGGGCGGCGAGAAGATTTGAGAGGGTTTGCAG
>DASQDV010000131.1:0-2052 GCA_035633995.1 Pyrinomonadaceae bacterium
AGCGGCGCGCCCGTCTCGTCCGCCAGACCGTGCGCGACGCCGTCCTCCGCGAACATCTCGTCAATCGCTTCCTCGCGCCCCCTGTTCCACACCTCTTCAAACCAGCGGCGGATGAAAGCCTTGAGGTCTTCACTCTCTGCGGTCATAACCCGACTCCTTTCTAACCCGGCGGCCAACTGAGCCGACGACCGCCGACGACGTGCAGGTGCAGGTGGAAGACCGACTGCCCCGCGCCCGCGCCCGTGTTGATGATCGTGCGATAGCCCGACTCCGACAAGCCCTGCTCGTTGGCGACGCGCGCGGCGACGCGCAGCAGATGGCCGAGCGTCCCCTCGTCGCGCGCCGAGGCGTCGTCGAGCGAGTCCAGATGCTCGCGCGGGATGACGAGCACGTGCACGGGCGCTTGCGGGTTGATGTCGCGAAACGCCAATGCGCGATCATCACTGTAAACGATGTCGGCGGGTATCTCGCCCGCGACGACCCGACAAAAGATGCAGTCTTGTTCAGCCATAATTTAGATGATAGGCAAAAACGTCCGTAGTCAGTCGTCCGTTGTCAGTTGTTCAAATCCATTCTTCAGCAACTTGCGTGAGAGCCGCATGCAACGGACAACTGACTACGGACATTTATTTACAACACGCCAACTTCCGTGATGGGCGGCAGGCTCGCCGTGACCGAGTCGCGGAGGCGCTCGATGTGTGCGCCGACGCTGCGCAGTTTGTCCTCGATCTTTTCGTAACCGCGATCTATGTGATAGACGCGCTCGATGATCGTCTCGCCTTCGGCGACGAGTCCGGCGAGGACGAGCGAGGCGGAGGCGCGCAAGTCCGACGCCTGCACACGCGCGCCCGCCAGCCTCGTTGCGCCTTCGACGACGGCCGTGCGCCCCTCAATCGAGATGCGCGCGCCCATGCGCTGCATCTCGGAGGCGTGCATGAAGCGGTTCTCGAAGATCGTCTCGGTGATCTGGGCGCGCCCTGCGGCCTGCGTCATCAGCGTCATGTACTGCGCCTGCATGTCTGTGGGAAAACGCGGGTGCGGCTCGGTCGTAATGTCCGATGCCTTCAACCCCTGCGGCGAACGCCTGACGTGCAGCGTGCTCTGGTTGACTTCTTCGATCTCGACGCCCGCCTCGCGCAGTTTGGCGATGACGATGGCCGAGTGTTCCGGCGTGCAATCTTTGAGTTCGAGTTCGCCGTTCGTGATCGCGGCGGCGACGAGGAACGTGCCCGTCTCGATGCGGTCGGGGATGATCGTGTGCTCCGCCGCGCCGAGCGCTTCGACGCCGTCAATGATGATCTGGGGCGTGCCCGCGCCGCGCACGCGCGCGCCCATGCGGTTCAAGAGTTCGGCGAGGTCGGCCACTTCCGGCTCGCGTGCGGCGTTGTCGAGCGTCGTCCGGCCTTCCGCGAGGGTGGCGGCCATCAATAGATTTTCCGTGCCCGTCACGGTCACTTTGTCGAAGCGTACGTGTGCGCCTTGCAGCCGCCCGCCGCGCGGCGTGCGCGCCACAACGTAACCCGCTTCGAGCGACACCTCGGCGCCGAGTTGTTTCAAGCTCTCAAGGTGCAGATCAATCGGGCGCGAGCCGATGGCGCAGCCGCCCGGCAGACTCACTTTCGCTTTGCCGAAACGCGCGAGCAGTGGGCCAAGGACGAGCACGGAGGCGCGCATCGTCTTGACCAGATCGTAGGGCGCTTCGAAGAGTTCGATGTGGGCGGCGGTGATCTTGTGCGTGCGCAGTTCGGGCGTCAGGACGTGCGCGCCGAGGTCTTCCAGAAGGCGTCGCTGCGTGATGATGTCGCGGACGTAAGGGACGTTGTGCAGCGTCACGCTCTCGCCCGTTAAAAGCGCGGCGGCCATGCACGGTAACGCGGAGTTCTTCGCCCCGCTGATCTGCACGCGGCCACGCACCGCCTGCCCGCCTGTGATACGAAATTTGTCCATAAAATTATAGAGGTCGGAGGTCAGAGGTGCGAGGTTAGTGAAGACAGCTTTCGCTGACTTCTCACCGCTCACCTCTGACCTCTGCTTTTGAGTTGATTTTAGCAC
>DASQDV010000132.1:0-2551 GCA_035633995.1 Pyrinomonadaceae bacterium
CGTGGACGAGTTTCCCTCTCTGCGCGACTTCTACAACACCTACGACGAACTCGTCGTCACCGAGCGCGACCGCGCGCAGTACCAGCAATTCATCCAGTCGCTCTCGCCCCGCGAGCGCGAACTGCTCCAGACCGGACTCAACTTCTACGTCGTCGACTTGAAGAACATCGGCGGCCTCGTCAGCCCCGTCATCTTCGACATCGAATACACCGACGGCACGCGCGAGATGATGCGCATCCCGGCGGAAATCTGGCGCTACAACAACACGGAAGTCTCCAAACTGATCACGACGGCGAAAGAGATTCGCTCGATCTCGCTTGACCCGCGCCTTGAGACCGCAGACGTTGACATGGCGAACAACAGCTTCCCGCGCCGCCCCGTCAAGTCGCGCTTCCAACTCTTCAAAGAGGGGCAGGCGCAGCCCAATCCCATGCAACTGCTCGAACGCAAACAGCCCTCGCCGTCGCCGACACCGACGCCGACACCGACACCCTAAAGTATGAACGCGGAACGATGAACGATGAATGAGAAAACAGAATCCAGAAAACAGAAGTCAGAAGGAATACCGGCTCGCGTTTTACTCTGACTCCTGTATTCTGAATTCTGTCTCCTGCTTTTATTCATCGTTCCTGCTTCATCGTTTGTTTTAGAGAAAGTTGATTTATGAAGTTCACCAGTTACATCTTGAGCCTCGCGTTCGTTGCCAGTGCTCTGGCGCTGCCGCACGTTGTTCCGGCGGCGGCGGCACACAAGTTCCATACGAGTTTTACGGAGGCCGAATACAACGCGCGCGAGCATTCGCTTGAGATCACGCTCCGCACGTTCCCGGACGATCTGGAAAACATCCTGAGCAAGCGCAACGGCAAAGCCGTGCGCCTCGACCGGAAGAAGGAGGCGGAACCGCTCCTCGTCGCCTACCTGCAAGAGACTTTCCAGTTGAAGACGGCGCGGGGCGAAACGGTCAAACTCTCCTGGGTCGGCATGGACTCGGGGGTTGACAGCGCGTGGCTCTACATCGAGGCACGCATGCCCGACGGCTTCGCGGGCGCACAGCTACGCAATCAATTCCTGTTCGACCTCTACGACGATCAAATCAACCTCGTCAACGTCAAACAGGAAGACCGCAAACGCGCCCTCACCTTCAAGAACGGCGACAGCTTCCAACCGCTCGCGCCGCAATAGGAGTCCGACCAGCGGCGATGTGAAAATGAAGAGGCGCGTGCGAGATAAAGTCTCGCACGCGCCTCTTGTTTGTTTAGTGATACGGATTCTTAACGAAGAACCTGCATCGTGATGGACTTCGTGAGCGGGTTGACGGTGAAGCGCACGAGGCGCGTGGCCGTGCCGGTCGAGAGGCCGCCGCTCAGGGTCGAGCCGCTGCTCGCGCCGCCGCCCGTCGCGCCGCCCGCGCTGTTCTGCGGGATGCGGAGCGTCTGCGTGCTCGCGATCTCGAAGTCCTGCGCGACGCCCGCCCAGCCGATGACGCGGAAGATGTAATTCGTGTTCGGCAGGATGTCTGCCGTCACGATCTCGGTCGCCGCCGACGTGCCCGAAGATGAGAGCACGCGCCCTGCGGCGTCGCGCAACTCGAAGTCGAGATCAACGCCCGTGAGCGGCGAGGTCAGGATGCCCTTGACGGCGACGGCGCCCGCCTGCGAGGTGAACGGCACGTCAACGTAGGTCACGCCGTTGGCTAGTTGCAGCCCCGTGTCGCTCGCCGGGACGATGCCGCTGAACGACTCGCTGAAGCTTGACGTGGTGAAGTTGCCGTCAAACTTCGGTTCGGCTTCGAAGCGCGTGCCCGCGCCCGCCGGAACCTCGACGCGCGCCGTGACGACCGCGTCGAAGGTGAAGAGTTGCGTGTTCGGGTTGTTGAAGCTGATGCGGCGCGGCGCGGAAGTTTGATTCTTCTGAAGCGTCGAGCGGTAGTAGAAGCTCGCCGGAGACGCGCCGCGGCCTGCGCCGAAGTTATCGGCGTTGGCGACCGAGACCGTCGGGGCGGAAATGTTGACGATGCGGAAGTCAATCGGCTGGTAGATCGTGCCGTCGAACGCGCCCGCGCCGAGGTTCTTGATCGCCTGATCGAATTCGGTCTTACCATTCGCGAACGAGACGTTGCTGTTAGCGGTCTGGATGTTGTTCGTCACGTCGAGCACGGCGGTTGACATCGCCGCCGTCGCGCTGTTGTCGGAGACGCCGACCTGACGGTTCGAGTTCACGTTCAAAGCGCGCACGACATACTCGTAGCTCGCCGGGTTCTTCAAACCGCGCGGAATGAAGACGCCTTCGATGAGGCCGCTGTCGGTGTAGGCCGATTCGTTGCCTTTGACGTAGGCGATGTGCATGAAGCCGTCCGTCCCGCCGTCGCCGTCCATATATTCGCGACCCGTGACGGGTTTGATCTGCCTGACGTTCTCTTTGCCGATTTCGCGGCGCAGGACTTCATAAGCAAACGCGCCCGCGACCGGCTGCCACGAGACCTGATTCGATTTCGCCGAAGCCGGGGTGACCGTGACGCCCGCCGGGGCATCGAGTTTGCCGACCGACGCGG
>DASQDV010000133.1:0-10417 GCA_035633995.1 Pyrinomonadaceae bacterium
CGCGCGTTCGCCGATGACGATGCCCCAGTCAACCAGAAAGAGCCAGATGCCGTTGGCGAAGTGCCAGATGGTCGAGGCGATGCCGATGATGTAGATGATCAGGATCGGCAGCATTTGAAATTCGCGCTGCACGATCTCGAAAGCCTCGCCCGGATGATGCGCGACCGATTTTTCGTTGAGGCCGGGAATCAAACCGAAGCGGAAGTTGAGCAGGTGAAAGAGAATGAAGAAGAAGAGGATGACGCCCGTGATGCGCTGGATCGTATAGAACCAGTTGCGCGGGTAGGGGTAGCTCAAGTTGTTCGGGCGCGTCTCCCAGGTGATGAACAGGCCGTAGACCGCATGATACAGCAGCGGGATGAAGATAAACGTGATCTCGATGAACAGCACGTAGGGGATGGCCTGCAAGTCTGCGACGGCCTGGTTGAAGTCCGCCACGCCGCGCTCCGGGTGCGCCGCCTTCGAGTTGGTGTAGAGATGCTCCAACAGAAACGCGCCGAGCGGGACGATGCCCGACAGTTGGTGCAGCTTGCGCAGCACAAAAGTTCTACTCAGACGAACAGCCATAACTTAAGGATGACCCCTTTCGCCGCAGGTGGACACGCCGGACGCGTGTGTCGCCGTTTTCGGACGGGCGGGCGAGACAGCGCGCGACAGGTACGCGCCGGACGCTCAAGATTAGTTGGAACGAACATGATTATAAGGAGCGCGGCCAGAAATGCAATCGCCGCCTCTCAAAATCTCCAAAAACTCACGCAGTCGTTATACGCCAGCAGAACGACCAGCAACACGAGCGTCGCCAAAGGCAGCAGGGCGGCGATCAATGTCCCGGCCAGAGTCGCCACGCTCGCGAGCGCCCAGAAAATGAAAGCGTTCCGGTCGGCTGCATTGGGCGGCGCAGGCGTTTTGTCCAAATCCAGCTCGCGCCGAACTTCGCCGACGGTGCGCGCGAGCAGTTCGTCGGAGAACATCATGCGGTAGAGGTTCCGGCTCCGCCGCCCGCGCATGAAAGCACTGTAGACGCCGCGCGGATTGATCAGGAGGCCGATGGCGAAGGCGAGCAGATCGAGCAGCCACGCTTGATAATGCGCGGCGCAGCCCGTCGCCACCTCCCACGCACCGATCTCGGCCTCGCCTTTCCACGTCGTCGGGTATTCGGTCAGGACGTGATGAATGTCGTGGAACTTGACGGCCTTGACGCGCGCCACCGTGTTCGGAAACCAGATCGGGACGGGGCCTGCCTTCATCTTCACCCAGCCTTCTTCGTAGCCGCCGCCCGCGAAATGGTTGATCTCGAAATAGCGTTCGCGAGCGGCGCGGATGGTCAGGTCGGGACTATAGAGAGTCATGCGGCAAAGTCCTCCTGGTTGAAGCGAACGAGGCGGGAATCGCCATTCTCGCGTGCCAGTTTAACCCGCTTCGGATATTAGGTAAAATGAAAAAAGTTGCGCGTATAGGTGAAATTTTCTTATAATACGAATCATGCAATTAGAAACGCTGAAAATCTTTTGTGATCTGGTGGAGACGAAAAGTTTGTCGCGCGCGGCGGAGCGAAACTTCGTGACGCAGTCGGCGGTGAGCCAGCAGGTGCGCGGCCTGGAGGAGCGCTTCAAGCGTCGCCTGTTGGAGCGCATGCGTGGCGGGCGCGAGGTGGGGCTGACGGAAGAGGGCGAAGTCTTCTATCAGGAGAGCCGCCAGATCGTCGCCGCCTACGCGCAACTCAAAGAGCGCATGCGGACGCTGACCGGGACGGTGAGCGGCACGGTGCACGTCGCCACCGTCTACAGCATCGGGCTGCATGAGTTGCCCGCCGTCATTCGCCGCTTCATGGCGGAGCACCCGGAAGCGAAAATTGATCTCGAATACAGCCGCACGACGCGCATCGTCCGCGACGTCCTCGCCGGAACGGTCGAACTCGGCATCGTCGCTTACCCGGAGAAGAAGCGCGGCCTCTCGGTCGTGCCGCTGGGCGGCGACCGGCTCGTCCTCATCTGCCCGCCCGCGCACCCGCTCGCCAAACACAAAAAAGTTCGCGCGCGCGATTTAAACAATCAGGACTTCGTCCTCTTCGAGCGCGACATCCCGACGCGGCGCGCGATTGACAAGATTCTGCGGGCGCACGGTGTGGCGGTGCGGCGCGTGGCGGAGTTCGATAACATCGAGACGATCAAGCGCGCGGTGGAGGTCGGCATCGGGGCGGCCATCGTGCCGAGTCCGAGCGTGATTGACGAGGCGCGGGTCGGGAGCCTGGCGGTGGTCGCGCTGGCCGAGCCGGAATGGACGCGGGCGGTGGGCGTCATCTATCGCAGCGACCGCACGCTCGGCACGGCGGCGAAGAAATTCATTCAACTGCTCAGAGAAAAAAGTGACAAGTAGCGATGCCGAAATCTGTTCGTTGCCCGCCACCGAGTTGCGCGAGTTCATACGCCGGCGCAGGCTTTCGCCCGTCGAGATCATGGAGGCGCACCTCGGCCGCGCCCAAGCGTTGAATACGGCGCTGAACGCCATCGTGACCTTCGCGCCCGACGCGCTGGAACAGGCACGCGCGGCGGAGCGTGCGCTCATGCGCGTCGAGAATTTGCTGCCGCTGCACGGCCTGCCTCTGACCGTTAAAGACACCATCGCGACCGGCGGATTAAGAACGACGAGCGGTTCGCGCGTGCGTGCTGAATATGTGCCCGCAGATGATGCGCCAGCGGTTGCGCGCCTGCGTGCGGCGGGGGCAATCGTCTTCGGTAAAACCAACGCCTCCGAGTTGGCGCTCGATTACAACACGGATAATCCGGTCTTCGGTCGCACCAACAACCCGCACGATCCTGCGCTGACGCCGGGCGGATCGAGCGGCGGTTGTGCGGCGGCGGTGAGCGCGTGTTTGTCGCCCGCCAGTCTGGGCAGCGACCTCGTCGGCTCGATTCGCATTCCCGCGCACTTCTGCGGCGTCGCGGGTCTGTTCCCCACGCCGGGGCGCTTTCCCGGCGGCGGACATTTCCCGCCGACCGAGGGCACGCTCGCCGCAGGCGCGAGCGTCGGCCCGCTCGCACGCCGCGTGGATGATCTCTCGCTCCTCTTCGACGCGCTCGCACGCGAAGACAACTCGCACAACTCGTCATTCGCACACGAACCCGGCCAGCCCGTGTCTGAAACTCAACTGCGCGGGCTTCGTGTCGGCTATTACACGGACGATGGCGTCGTGCGTGTGACGGCGGAGACGAAGGGCGCGGTCGAGTCTGCCGCGCGCGCTCTGGCGGAGGCGGGGATGGAGACGTTCGAGGCATGCCCGCCGGAAATGGCGCGGGCGACAGAATTGTGGCTTGCGCTCTTTTCGCGCTCGGTAGGAGACGTGGTGCGCGCGGAATATGCGGGGCGCGAGGATGAAGGGGGGGCGGCGGTGCGCGCTCTGCTGCGACGCGAAAGGGAAGCGCCGCCCGTCGCGCCCGGAACTTATGCCGACACGTGTGCGGAGCGCGACCGCCTGCGCGAGTCGCTGCTCGAACGGATGCGCGAGACGCCTTTGCTGCTCGCGCCGGTCGGCGCGGTGGCGGCTTTCCCGCACGGTGCGCGCAAAGTCATGGCGGGCGCGGGCGAGGTCAACACGTTTCGCGCTTTCGGCTACGCACATGCGTGCAACGTGTTTGCATTGCCCGCCGTGAGCGTGCCCGCCGGGCGCACGCGCGCGGGGCTGCCCGTCGGAGTGCAGATCATCGGGCGGCCATTCGCGGAGCGGCTCGTTCTGGCCGCCGCGCGCCTCGTCGAAGCTGCGCTCGGCGGATGGCGTATGCCCGAAATCGCGCTTCCATCAGGCGGCACAACTCCGCTATAGTCTGCGCGAACAAACTACCGGCGAGCGCGCACGTCGCAAGCGTCTATCCCAACTTCGGAGGCACACACATGGAATTCTTCTTCTTAACCTTCCTTATCATCATCGGCATCTTCCTGCTCGTCGTCGCGTCGAAGACGATCAAGATCGTCCCGCAGGCCACCGTGCTGCTCATCGAACGGCTCGGCAGTTTCAACCGCCTCGCGAGCAACGGCCTCAACATCATCATCCCTTTCCTCGACAAGCCGCGCGCCGTCTACTGGACGAACGTGCGCCCCGGCCTCACCTCGATTGACCTGCGCGAACAGTACATAGACTTGCCGCCGCAGCCCGTCATCACGCGCGACAACGTGACGATCCATGTTGATTCGGTCGTCTACTGGCAGGTGATGGACCCGATCAAGGCCGTCTATGAAGTGACCGACCTCGTCGGCGGACTCGTGCAGTTGACCATCACGGGCATGCGCTCGGTGATGGGCGAGATGGATTTGGATCACACGCTTTCCTCGCGCGATCAAATTAATGCCAAGCTGCGCCTGATTCTCGACGAGGCGACGGACAAGTGGGGCGTGAAGGTGACGCGCGTTGACGTGAAGAACATCAACCCGCCGGAAGACGTGCGCCTCACGATGGAGAAGCAGATGACGGCGGAACGCAATCGCCGCGCGCTCGTCTTGCAAGCCGAAGGCGACAAGCAGGCCGCCATCACGCGCGCCGAGGGCGAGAAGCAGGCTTCGGTGACGCGTTCGGAGGGCGAGAAGCAGTCCGCGATTTTGTCGGCGGAAGGCGCGGCGCAGGCGCGCCTGCGCGCGGCAGAGGCCGAAGCCGAAGCCATTCAGCGCATCGGCGAGGCGATGGCGCAACAGGGCGAGTCGGCGCAGTATCTCATCACGCAACGCTACATCGAGAGTTTCAAAGAGATGGCGCGCGGCAATAACACGAAAGTCATCTTCATGCCGATGGAGACTTCGGCGATGCTTTCAAGCGTCGGCGCGATCAAAGAGATGTTTGCGGAGACGGGCGAGCGCAGCCCGCGCAAGAACGAGGGTAACAACCCGCCGCCGCGCCAACTGCCGACGTAACGACAGAGGTTAGAGGTTAGAGATTAGTAGTTAGAGGTTAGAAGCCGGAGGCGCACGGTTGGGTTTCACGGTTCGGAGTCGAAACCCCGCAGTTATCCTCCGGCTTCTGCTTTTAACTCGTGCCTCGACAGGGGCGTGTAGCGCGAGCCGCCCGCGCCGAGTTCGCTTTGCATGACGACTAGATCGTTGACGATGAAACTCGCCGGAGGCTCGAATTTCATGTCATTGTGAAGCTTTGCCAGATGGCGCGCGGGGGCGGTGGCCGGAAAGCGTATGCGCGCGATGGTGATGTGCGGGTGAAAGGCGCGCGCTTCACGCGGGAAATTTTCGAGCGCGCACTCGGCTTCGAGTCGCTCCTGCAACTGTGCGAGTTCGTTCGCTTCATCGTGCAAGCCCAGCCAGAGCACGCGCGGGTTGCCGCGTGCGGGAAACGCCCCGGTGTCTTGCAGTCTCGCTTCAAACTTTTCGATGCTTCCCGCCGCGCGGCTCGCGGCGCGCGTCAAAGCCTCGACCCGCGCCGTTTCAATCTCGCCTAAAAACTTCAAAGTGAGGTGCAATTTTTCCGCGCGCTCCCAACTGATCTTGAGCGGCAGGCTGGCTGCCGCTTCACGCAGCCGTGCGATGTGTGCGGCGGCGCGCGCTCGCACGTCCTCTGGCAATTCCACCGCGCAGAAAATTCTCATGCGTCGTTCCGTTTGATCCTGGGGCATCTTTATAGCTCTTGGTTGGCCGGGGAGAATTGGCCGGGCGCGAGTGGAAGAGGCCGGACGGGCTCGCAGAGGAGGGAAGTGCGCGACCGTCTTCGCTTCAATCACGCTTTAAGAAATTTTTAAGAATCGCTAAAGGACGCTCGGCATCCGTTGACGCTCGACATTTTGCAGCAGAACGGGGGCGAGAGCAACGTGCCGTGCTTCCGAAAATTCGGATCGATTGTACGACCCTGTCGAATAAAAAACGTAATGAGGGCGATTACATAGTTTCATACAACGCGAAAGTAGTTTTGGGAAACAAACTCTCTCGACAGCCCGTTTCCCTGTGCTTGTATCGCTGCCCTTCCCGATGCGGCTTCGATACTTAGAGTGACAGGGAAGCGCCTGTCTTGATAATAGATGAGGGATGAGCGAAAAGCCTTCATCGCATTTCAACAGGTTATTACACGGAGGGAACTAACTTACATGCGTAAAGCATTATTTATGGCTTTGTTCTTCGTCTTCTGCGCGCCGCTGGCGTTTGCGCAGGACGATTTCCAGCGCGGCGAATTAGGCGTGATGTTCTCGCACAACCGCGTCGATACCGACGGCGCTTTCAGCGGCAACATCAACGACAACGGCCGCGACGGCTTTCACGGCGTCAACATCGACGCCGGTTACAACTTCTCGCGCTACGTGGGCGCGAAGGCCGATTTCTCGTACCACCAGAAATCGCAGGATTTCTCCGGCCCCGTGGTCGGCGGCGGCACGGTCAACATTGATGCCAAGCTGACGCAGTTCATGGGCGGCATCAAGCTTCAGGACAACGCGACGGAGACGAAAGTGCGTCCGTTCGCGCAGGCGCTCATCGGCATCGGACGCGTTTCGGTTGATGCTTCGGGCACCGTCCCCGGCCTCCCCAACTTCAACGACAGCGAGACCGGCCTTGCCGCAGCAGTCGGCGGCGGCCTCGACATTCGCCTGCACCGGAATGTTGACTTCCGCGCCATCAAGGTCGAATACAACCCGGTCAGGATCGAAGGCGAAACCGGCAACAACATTCGCCTCGGCATCGGTCTCAACTTCCGCTTCTAAGCGAAAGCAAACCTTTGCAAACTTAAACTGCCCGTGCCTGAAAATGGCGCGGGCAGTTTTCTTTTTGAGATCACTTCGGCGCGAGCACGAGCGTCTCGCGCGTGTGGGCGGCGACGAGTTTCGCACTGAACGGAAAGAGGCGCGGCTGGACGGCTCGCCAGTCCGCGAGTTGATCAGACCAGTGCGGGCTGGCCGGGTCGCCCGACACGCCGAGCGTAATGCCTTGCTGCGTCTTGTCCCAGTCGCTCAAATTTGCGATGAGACGCATCGAGACGTTCGCGCCGACGTTGACGGTGGCGCCCGCGCTAAAGTCGCTGCCGCCCGTCGGGAAAGGCGCAATTGTGAATTGCTGGCCGATGAAAGGCACGATTGAGAGCGGGTGCTGGAAGCGTGCGGGCGCATATCGCCCCCAGGTCCACTGTGCCTCGTCCGCGCCGAGCCGTTTCGCCAGAGCCTCGCGCGCGTCCTCTAAACACGCGCGCATCAATTCGTCGTAACTCTTAAACTCTTTCGGCAGCCACTCCGCCGGACGCTCTGCCACGACGCGACTGAAGAATGTGTCCGAGTTAGGCCAGCGAAACTGTCGCGCGCGCTCCGCGCCCAACGCTTCGGTAAGAATGCGGCTGCGGAAAGCGGTGCGCATCGCCGCGACGAGCGGCGCGGCTCTCGAATCTATTTCGACGCGCCCGTTCCACGTTTCAAGCAGCGACAGGGAAGCGCGCCATTTCTCGCCTTCCGCCGTCGCCGCCGCCGTAGCGGAGCGCAACAGCTTCGCCGCCTCGCGCGCGAAATTCGCCCCGCCGATTGAATACGTGTCGCCCTGCACGGCGCGATAATCTTCCTCCGTCAACTTTTGCTTGTCGTTTAAGAGATCATAGATGCGGCGCGAACGATAGGGGTCAGCCCACTCGTGCGTGAGGTGGTGCGGGTAGCTGCGCCCGACGACGCGGCTGTTGGCCGTGATGATCAGACCCGACGGCGGATCATAGACGTGCGGCAGTTCGGCGAAAGGGATGAAGCCCGTCCATTCGCCCGCGTCGGTCGCGCCGTCGTAAGGGACGCTGCCGTCGCCGCTGCGGCGTAGGGGGATCGGCCCCGCGCCGTAATAGCCGATGTGGCCTCTGGTGTCGGCGTAGATGAAGTTCTGCGTCGGGCCGCTGTAGCCGTCGAGCGCGGCGCGAAACTCGTTCCAGTCGCGCGCGCGGTTCAGTTTGTAGAAGGCGTCGAAGTCCGCCGCGCTGGCGTCGAGCGCCGTCCAGCGCAGGGCGTAACGCTTGCCGTCGTGTTCTAAGATGATGGGGCCGTGCCGCGTCACCGTCACGTCGAGTTGCACAGACTCGGTCGAGGCGTCGGTCAAACCCTTTCTCACCTTGATCTCCTCGCGCCGCACTTCGGCTTCACGAAGACCCGCCGGAGTTTCGTAAAAACTCTTTTTGTCGGCGCTGAATTTTTCGAGATACAGGTCTTGCACGTCGGGGCCGAGATTCGTCACACCCCACGCGATATGTTCGTTGTGGCCGATGATGATGCCGGGCGCGCCGGGCGCGGTAACTCCGGCGACGTGCAGGCCGGGCGCGCTCAGGTGCGCCATGTGCCAGATGGACGGCGCGGAGGCTGGCAAGTGCGGATCGTTTGCAAGCAGGGGCTTGCCCGAAGCGGTGCGCCTGCCGCTCGCCACCCAGTTGTTGCTCGCGGCGCGATCCTCCATGAACAGCCCGACGCGTTCGAGCGAACTTTTAGTCAACTCCGTCACGCGCGCAACTTCCGCGAGCACACCCGCGCGCTCACGTTCGTCGAAGGCAGGCGAGGTCGCGGCGCGAGGTTTCGTCGTGCGAGTTTTCGCGGGCGTCTTCTTTATGTTCTGAGGCGACGACTGCGGTTTCGCGTTATCGCTGCCGACGACGAGAACGTCGAGCGGCGAACTATCCGGGAGCAGTTGCGCGCGGCGCGCGGCGGGCAAGTCTGCCAGCATGGCGCGCGAGATGTCTGTCGGCCAGGTGGTGGAGAGCGTCTCGGCGAAAATCTTGCCGATGACGAGCGAGTCTGCCGCACGCCACGCGCGCGGTTTGTAACCGATGATCTGAAACTCGACGGGCAGGGCGTGACCCGCTGTGCCGTCGCGCGATTCGATGTAGGCGTTGACGCCGTTCGCGTAGGCTTCGAGCGCGGCGCGCGTCGGGGGGGAGGTGCGCGCGACGAGAGTTTCGGAGAGCGCGGCGAAGCCGAGGATGCGATGCCGATTGTCTTCTTCGAGCACGGGGCGACCGAAAATCTCTGCCAATTCGCCGCGCGCCGTGCGGCGCAGCAAGTCCATCTGCCACAGGCGGTCGCTCGCCGTCGCGTACCCTTGCGCAAAGTAGAGATCAATTTCGTTCGACGCTTCGATATGCGGGATGTCGCGCTCGTCGCGCCGGATGCGTACCGGCTGACGAAGCCCCGCGAGCTTCAAAGTCCGTCCGGCGTTCGCTTGCGGCGCGTTCGTCGTGGGCTGTGCGTGGAGATTGGAAGAGAGGGGCGAGGCGTGCGGGGATAAAAACGACAGCAGCAGCAGACAGGCGAGCAGTTGTTTTTTCATGTGAACGATTAGCGATACTCTTTCGAGTTTTGAAGTCGCTCGTGCGGGATTCGGAACTTGCGGCGGGATGGTAGCACAAAGAATAGGGGGAAGGGGTTAAAGGGTAAAGGGAAAGGTAGCAAGCACGAGGACGCGTTCATCGTGCGCCTACTTGTTTTTACCTTTCCCCTTTTCCCAAATGCTTATCGCTTTGCGAGGCGTGCGCGTTCGGCTTGCGACCACGCGCAGAGCGTCTGCACGTCGGTGGGTGAGAGTTTGGCCGAATGGTGCAGGCGCGTGTAGGAGGAAAGAGGCATCTGGCCGCGCTCGGCGGTCATGCACATCGCGCCGAGCAGCCAGTCGGCCTGCTCGCGGTCGTACCTCGACCACTCGGAAAAGTTGAGATTCTTGCGCCCGTGTTCGACGTGGTCTGCCACATACCACGAGACGGGCGCGACCCGGCTGTACCAGGGCCAGTCGGTTTGATGCGAGTGGCAATCCTTGCAGGCGCGCTCGAAAATATTCGCGACTTCCGGCGTGACGTGTGTGCTTGCGCCGATGGTCTGCGCTTGAACGACGGGCGGGTTCGTCTTGTTCGGGCGAACGAATTGCACACCGATAAACATGAGCGCGACGGCTAAGGCCGCCAGCTTTAAAAATCTTCGCATCAACTTTCACCTCCATCGCAGGTCGCGCCAGTTTGCGTCGAGCGCGGCTTCTGAATCATTAGACGAAGGTGTCAGTCGTTTACTTTCATTTCTCGCGCGCCGGTCTCCTGAATTTAAGATCACTGCCAGAGGCTACGCCACACGCGGCGCACGTCGGGCATACTCTCCGTGAGCCATGTCGGTTCCATCTGCGCCTTCCAGTCGTAAAGCATCGCGGGGTCGAGCAGCATGATGCCTTCGCGCGTCACGCTCGCGGGCGGAGGGGCGAGCGCAGCGAGGCGTTCATAGACGCGCATGCGTTCGTCTCCTTCGACGCGCGCGAGCAGATGCCAGAGCGTGAGCGTGTCGCGCGGGCGCGCTTCGGAGAGGACTGTGTGCACGGCGCGAGCGCCTCCCTGCGCGAAATCGAATTGCGAGAGCGCTTCGAGGAAGGCTGCGGATGCGTCTTCAAAATATGGCGTGCCCGGTCCCGTGCCGGGCTGCGTCCAGCAGGCCGCGCCCGCCGGAACCAT
>DASQDV010000134.1:0-3122 GCA_035633995.1 Pyrinomonadaceae bacterium
CTTCGCGCGCCGTGTCCTCGTCCTCGATCTCGCCGACGATCTCTTCCAGTATGTCTTCGACGGTGACGAGTCCGGCCACGCCGCCGTATTCGTCAATCACCATCGCGAGTTGCGCATGCTCTTTCTGCATCTCTTCGAGCAGTTCGGCGACGGGTTTCGTGGCGGGCACAAACAGCGTGGGGCGTATGAGCGACTGGATGGAACCGTCTTCGCTGCCCTCAGCCCAGCACTGCAACAGGTCGCGCATGTAGATGATGCCCTCGATGTTGTCGACCTGTTCGCGGTAGACGGGCAGGCGCGAATACTTCGACTCGACCACCGCATCGCGCGCCTCGCGCACCGTCGCCGTCACGGGCAGCGCAACCATCTCCGTGCGCGGCGTCATCACCTCGCTCACGCGCGTGTCGCCGAACTCGATGATCGAGTGGATCAGCTCGCCCTCTTCCTCTTCGAGGATGCCTTCTTCCTCGCCCACGTCGATGAGCGCCTGCAAGTCGTCGCCGTTGTCGTCCTCATCTTCTTCGTCGCCCAGTTCGGTAACATGCTCATTCCGGCGCGGGCGATCAAACGACTTGTGCCACGCGAAGGCGATGAACGACAGCGGGCGATAGACCGGACGCAGGATGGGCAGCAACTTCACGAGCGTCGCCTCCGGGTGGCGCGATGCGACGAGGCGCGGGATCAACTGCCGCGCCACCCCGGTCAGTACGATGCCCGCAAGCGTGGCGATCAGGAGGAATGCGGCGTGCGAAGTCGCGCCCTCCGGCTGCCTGTCAATCAACTGCGACGCGAGGGAAGCGACGAGGACTGAAATTGCGACGACCAGAATCAGGATGGTGACGGTGAGTGTGAAACGAAAGCGCGAGCGGTTTTCCAGAATCTCTGTGAGGAACGACGTACCGGCGGTCGGGCGCGCGTCGTCCTCCGTCTCCCCGATGAGGCGGCGCAAGCCCACGTCCGACAGTTCGCCGAACGCCATGTCAATCAACGCCACAAACGTCAGCGCGACGAGCAGCAGACACGCAATTCCGATCTCAAGTCCCATAAAGTAAAGCGGTCAGCTATTAGCTATCAGCTTTCAACTAAGACCAATTTCACAACCCTGCATCCTGCGCTGTCAAGAACATCCTTCCACGAACGATTTAGCCAACAGCCAAAGGCTAATAGCCAACCGCCATTATATCTTCAACCGGCGGCGCAGACGCAGTTCCAGCGCGTTCATCTCCCCGTCATCCCGCTCGTGGTCATAGCCGCACAAATGCAGCAACCCGTGCAAGATCAACTGCTCCACTTCCCTCTCAAAACTCAACCCGTGCTCCGCCGCCTGCCTCTGAGCGCGCTCCACCGAAATCACCACATCCCCCAACGTTGCCCCAGCCGCCCGCTCAAACTCATCCTGCCCCGCCGGAAACGACAACACATCCGTCGTCCCACGCTTCCCCCGCCAACGCCGGTTAAGTTCCCGCATCGCCCGATCCGACACAAAAGCGACGGTCACTCCCACCTCGTTCGCAGGTACAACCTTCAGAGCCTTTGACGCAAACGCTCCCCAACGCTCACAATCCAACGACATCTTGCGCTGGCGGTTAACAACTTCAATCATAAAAGCCGTGGATCGTGAATCATAAATCGTGAATAGAAAAAGCGGGTTTTAAACGTTCATGATTTACGATTCACAAAATCATAAGCCGCTCTTGCTCGCGTGGTTTTCGTAAGCCTTGATGATCATCTGGACGAGGCGGTGGCGGACTACGTCTCGGTCGGTGAAGTAGACGAACTCGATGCCTTCGACGCCGGAGAGGACGCGTTCGGCTTCGACGAGGCCGCTGCGGCGTCCGGTCGGGAGGTCGATCTGCGTCACGTCGCCCGTGATGACGGCTTTTGAGCCGAAGCCGATGCGCGTGAGAAACATCTTCATCTGCTCGCCCGTTGTGTTCTGCGCTTCGTCGAGGATGATGAAGGCGTCGGCGAGCGTGCGCCCGCGCATAAAGGCAAGCGGGGCGACTTCGATGACGCGCTTCTCCAGAAGTTTCGTCACGCGCTCGGCGTCGATCAGGTCGAAGAGTGCGTCGTAGAGCGGGCGCAGATAGGGGTCAACTTTGTCCTGCAAGTCGCCGGGCAGGAAGCCCAGTTTCTCGCCCGCTTCGACGGCGGGGCGCGCGAGCACGATGCGGCTCACCTGCTTCTGCATGAGCGCCTGCACGGCCATCGCGACGGCCAGATAAGTTTTGCCCGTCCCGGCGACGCCGACGCCGAAGACGACATCGTTGTTCTGGATGGCCTCGACGTAGCGGCGCTGGTTGGCCGACTTGGGCGCGACCTGTTTTTTGCCCGCCGGGTTGAAGCGCGCCTTGGTGAAATAGTCGCGCAAAGAGTAGGCGCGGTCTTCGGCAATCTGTGCGAAGGCTTCGCGCAGTTCTTTGTCGGTGAAGGTCTTGCCTTCCGCGAAGAGCGCGGTGAAGTCTTCGAGGATGCGTTCGACGGTAGCGACATCTTTCGGGTCGCCGTCAATGGTTAAATCCTGTCCGCGCGCGTCAACGCGCACGTCAAGGAGTGATTCCAGATATTTGATGTTCTGGTCGTGGACGCCAAAGAGCGTTTCGATTCCTCGCGGCGGTAATTCGATTTTCTTCAAGTGAGCGTGCTATCTCCTTAATTGTAGACGGAGGTTCGTGCCACAGGGGTAGGATGGGTGATGCGTGGGTAACGATCCGGGTTCTGCATGTTGCAGGTAAAACGCTACTACATGCCCTAACGCGTGTCAACGAAGTGCGGCGTCCAAACGCCCGCGCGGCCTGCGCCGCGCCTTGACACAGCCCCCCACGAAACCTATACTTTGCCCTTTGCGCCGAACGGCCGATAGTTGCCTGTGGCGGCGCGAGTTGAAATCAAACACGGGTTATTTAGATTTACCGACGGAGTTCACAGAGGCCGAATCATAAATCAGCCGAGAAGCGTAAGCGCCAGAACGAGCGCCGCAAAGGGATCAACCGCAGCAATCGCACGCGCCTGCGCACCGAGATCAAGAAACTGCGCGCCGCGCTCACGGGCGACGACAAGAACGCGCTGCAAACCGTGCTCTCGCAGACGATCTCGATTATTGACAAGTCCGTGCAAAAGGG
>DASQDV010000135.1:0-3149 GCA_035633995.1 Pyrinomonadaceae bacterium
AAGATTCCGTCTTACCAGATGGAGAAGCGTTACGTGCATAAGCAGGGGCACTCCGTCTGGGTGTTGTGGAGCGTCTCGCGCGTGCGCGAAACTCACACGGGACTGGTGCATCTCATCTTCCAGATTCAGGACATCACAGACCGCAAGCGTGCCGAGGAACGCCTGCTCCACGACGCTTTCCACGATGCGCTGACCGGGCTGCCCAATCGCACGCTCTTCGTAGATCACCTCAACCTGGCAATCGCGCGCATGCAGCGCAACCCGGAACAGATTTTCGCCGTCCTCTTTCTCGACCTCGACCGCTTCAAGATCATCAACGACTCGCTCGGCCACATGATCGGCGATCAACTGCTCGTCGGCATCGCGCGCAGGCTGGAAACCTGCCTGCGTCCGGGCGACACGGTGGCGCGCGTCGGCGGCGACGAATTCACCATCCTGCTCGAAGACATGCAGGACGCGACCGAAGCCATCTCCATCGCCGAGCGCATTCAAAAAGAGATTTCCGTGCCCTTCACCCTGAGCGGGCGCGAAGTGTTCACCACCGTCAGCATCGGCATCGCGCCGAGTTCAATCGAGTACACGCAGTCGGATGATATTCTGCGCGATGCGGACACGGCGATGTATCGCGCCAAGACGCTCGGCAAAGCGCGCCATGAAGTGTTCGACAAGGCGATGCATGCGGTGGCGATGAATCTCTTGCAGATGGAGACGGACTTGCGCCGCGCGCTCGAACGTCAGGAGTTCTTCATCCAGTACCAGCCCAGCGTCGCGCTCGACGATTTCAATTTGCGCGGCTTCGAGGCGCTCGTGCGCTGGCAACACCCGGAGCGCGGGCTCATCTCGCCGATGGATTTCATCCCGGTGGCGGAGGACACGGGGCAGATTCTGCCCATCGGCCAGTGGGCTTTGCAGGAAGCGTGCCGTCAGATGCGACGCTGGCAAAGGCGTTTCCCGTCCGACCCGCCGCTCTTTATCAGCGTGAATCTTTCCAGTCGCCAATTCACGCAACCCAATCTGATCGAGCAAGTCAAAGAGATTTTGGACGAAACCAAACTCGACCCGCGCAGTTTGAAACTTGAGATCACCGAATCGGTCGTGATGGAAAACATCGACACGGCGACCGAGATGCTCAAGCAACTGCGCGCGCTCGGCGTCCAACTCAGCATAGACGATTTCGGCACGGGCTATTCCAGCTTGAGTTATCTCCACCGTTTCCCGATTGACACTTTGAAAGTTGACCGCTCGTTCGTGATGCGCATGGTGGACAATAACGAGAACATCGAGATCGTGAGGACGATCCTGATGCTGGCGCAAAATCTGGGGATGGACGTGGTGGCCGAAGGAGTCGAGACGAAGGAGCAACTCGCGCTGTTGCGCAAACTCGGTTGCGAAAACGGGCAGGGCTATTTCTTCTCGCGCCCCGTCAGCGTCGGCGGCGCGGAGAAGATCATTTCCGACACTTACACGCATGCGGATAGTTCGCCGGACGTGCAGACAAACGTTCGCGCAATTCGACCGGCGATGGTAGCCTGAGAGAAGAGAAGTTAAAGGGAGAGGAATTATGGCTGAACGCAGACAAGCAGAACGTGTTTATGTGCGGCTCAACGCGCGTTGGGAAGGCGTGCTGGCGCAGTGCGAGGGGCACATCGTTGATCTCAGCGCGACCGGGTGTTTCGTGCTGACGGCGGATCGCGTCAAACCTAAAGAGTTGATCCGCGTGGAGATTCAACTGCCGACCGAAGGCTGGATGTATCTCTGGGGCGAGGTGGTCTACCGGATCGAGGAGATGGGATTCGCGCTGCACTTCACGGGCGTCAGCGACATCGAACAGGGGATGCTCAATCTCCTGCTCGAATACATGCGCGACGAGGCGAGCAACGCCGCCCCCGCATTAGCCATGAGCTAACGCCGAAAATAACAGCAACTCATAAATTCAAATCGCCCGGCCTGTGGTCAAAGAGTTTTCGGACTCTTGCAAACCGCAGGCCGGGCTTTCTTTTGCGCTCCGAACGGACGAACGCGCGCCGCGTTTTGTCGTCAAATTGCGGGGAAAATTTCGCTTGGTTGACGCCCGGCGAAATTCGTTATATCACTAACCCACTCCCGCAATTTCGCCCGCGAGTCAAAAGATGCGTTACGTCGAGAATCCCCCGAACCCCTGGAGTTCCACGCACGTCGAATGGATCGGCGAGCCGCCGGAGGCCGCGCAGGAAATCTTCGAGGAAGAGGCCACGCGCTCCATCATCACGAAGAACGACAGCCCCGACGTGGGCTTCGACTACAGCGTCAACGTCTATCGCGGTTGCACGCACGCCTGCACCTATTGCTTCTCGCGCCCCACGCACGAGTATCTGGGCTTCGGCGCGGGCACGGACTTCGAGCGCAAACTCGTCGTTAAGATTCACGCGGCGCAACTGCTGAGAAAAGAGTTGATGCGCCCCGCGTGGAAGGGCGACGAACTCGTCTTCTCGTTCACCTCCGATCCGTATGTCCCGCTCGAAGCGCATTACAAGTTGACGCGAAAGTGTCTGGAAGTTTGCCTTGAATTTCGCAACCCGGTGAGCATCGTCACGAAGTCTGCGCTCGTCCGGCGCGACCTCGACGTGCTCGTCGCGCTCGCGCGCGAAGCCTCTGCCGCCGTCTTCTTCACGATCCCTTTCAGCGACGCGGAGACAGCGCGCGCCCTCGAACCGTTTGCGCCCGCGCCCGAAGCGCGTTTCAAAGCGATGGCGGAACTCGCACAGGCGGGCATCCCCGTCGGCATCGGCATTGCGCCCGTTATCCCGACGCTCAACGATGCGCACATCCCGCAACTCCTGCGGCGTGCGCGCGAGGCGGGCGCGCGCCACGCTTTTATGACGCTGCTGCGTTTGCCCGGCAGCGTCGCGCCTTATTTCGAACAACGCCTGCGCGAGCGTCTGCCGACGAAGGCCGACCGCGTCTTAAACCGCTTGCGCGAGATGCGCGGCGGGCGTCTGAATTCGAGCGAGTTCGGCGAGCGCATGCGCGGGCAGGGCGAATACTGGCGCATGATCGAACAGCAGTTTCGCCTGCACTGCGAGCGCAACAAGTTCAACCGGCACGCCGAGGTGTTAGAGGTCGAGCCGCGCCGCACCTTCCGTCGCCCGTCGGCACAAGCCTCTCTCTTC
>DASQDV010000136.1:0-2896 GCA_035633995.1 Pyrinomonadaceae bacterium
CGCCTCACGTTTCGCGGCCTCGACGTTGAAGTGCTCGAAGCCGACGAGCGGCGCATCGCGCGCCTGCGCCTGCGCCGCGCCGAAGCGAAAGCGGCGGAGACGGAATGAAGACGAGTAAATCGTGAATCGTGAATAGATAAAACCGGTTCTTTCTATTTACGATTCACGATTTACGTCCTTTGATTCATCCCTCCTTGCATTTCTATCTTCATCCTTTATATTGTCGGCATGGCAAAAAAGAAGAGTAAGTTCCTGCGCGGGCGGCGGATCGACCCGAAGCCCATCACGGGCGAAATCGCGCTCGCGGATTTAGTTGACGAGACGTTTCTGGCTTACAACGCGGGGCGTCTGCGCGAGGCGTGCCAGTTGTTCACGCAGAAGATGCTTGAGCCTGACGTGACGGTCGGCGTCTCGATCACGGGCGCGCTCACGCCCGCCGGTCTCGGCATCTCCGCTATCATCCCACTGATGCGCGCGGGCTTCATCGACTGGATCATCACGACGGGCGCGAACCTTTACCACGACGCGCATTTCGGCATCGGCCTCTCGCTCCATCAGGGCAACACCAGCACTTCGGACATCACCCTGCGCGACGAAGAGGTCGTGAGAATCTACGACATCTTCTTCGACTACTCGGTGCTCTTAGACACGGACGAGTTTTTCCGGCGCATCATCGAAGGCGAAGAGTTTCAAAAGCCAATGTCGACGGCGGAGTTTCATTACCTCTGCGGGCGCTACGTGCGCGAGCGTGAAATCAAACTCGGCCTCGAATACAAATCCCTGCTCGCCGCCGCCTACGAATACGGCGTCCCGCTCTACACGTCTTCGCCCGGCGATTCATCAATCGGCATGAACGTGGCGGCGAAGGCTTTGCAGGGAAACAAACTCGCTTTCGACCCGTCGCTCGACGTGAACGAGACCGCGTCAATCGTGCTTGCGGCGAAGCGCGGCGCGATTCACGGCAAGGGCGACCGGGGGCGCAAGCACGGCGGGCGGAGCGCCGTCTTCATTCTCGGCGGCGGTAGCCCCAAAAATTTCATGCTGCAAACCGAGCCGCAGATTCAAGAGGTGCTCGGCATAGACGAGCGCGGCCACGACTACTTTTTGCAGATCACGGACGCGCGCCCCGACACGGGCGGGCTTTCGGGCGCGACGCCGGGCGAAGCCGTCTCGTGGGGAAAGGTCGATCCGGATCGTTTGCCCGACGCCGTTGTGTGTTATGTTGACTCCACCATCGCGCTGCCGATGATTACGGCCTACGCGCTGGCGCGCCACGAGCCGCGCGAGTTGAAACGCCTCTACGAGCGGCGCGGCGAGTTGATGAATTTGTTGTTATCGGAATATGAGAAATCGGAAAGGCGTTGAGTCGAAGTTTCAGGTTTCAAGTTTCAAGTCTGAAGGTTCTTTAACTTGAAACTTGAACCCCGAGACTTGAAACTCGACAGGGTGTGAGCATGGGGAAGAAAATCACAGACAACCAGCCGCGCGTCTATTTCGATTGTTCGAAGTGTCCCGCGTTCTGTTGCGGGCTGTACGAGCGGATACAGGTGACGAAGCGCGACCTGAATCGTCTGGCGAAGCACTTCGGGCTGACGGTCGAGCGCGCGACGAAGCGTTATACGAAGTTGTGGGACGGCAAAGAGCGCGTCTTGAAGCGCACGCCCGACCCGATCCTCGGCGAGGCGTGCCAGTTTCTCGACCACGAGACGCGCGGCTGCACGATCTATCACGCGCGACCCGAAGTTTGTCGCACATACCCTGATCGCTCGCGCTGCGTCTACTACGACGTGCTGCAATTCGAGCGGCGACAGCAAGACGACCCGACCGTCCTGCCCCTCTTTCAAATCACCTTCCGCGAGGTGGAAAAGAAAGTGGTCGCGGACGAGCACGGCAGCGAAAAAATCTGGACGTGGAAACAAGAGAAGCAGTGACGACCGACAGGTGACAAGTGACAAGTCAAAGCAAAGAGCTTGTCTTCAAACTCGTCACCTGTCGCTTGTCACTTTTTTGGAGGATGGATGATGCAGGATTTTCTGGCGAAAATGGTGGGGCGTCGGTTGGACGTGTTTTGCGGCGGCGTGTCGAGTTTGCACGGCGAGGTGGTGCAGGTCGAAAATGGTGTGCTGCACTTGAAAGATGCGGAGGACCTGCTCTGTTACGTGGCGGTCGAAAAGATCGTCGCCGTGTGGGAGCGGCGCGAGGAGAGCGAGCACCGTGCGGGTTTTCTCGGCGGCTTAACGAAGTAGCAGGACAAACGCTCGTAGGGCGTTCGTCCACCTTTGTGGGCGCGTAAAATTTAACAGGCCGACGCCGGGTGGTTCGCACGGCGTCGGCCTGTCGTTCTAAGGAGCAACCTTAGAGCTAATCGGCGAGAGTCAGAGCGGGAAGGGGAACGCGGCGAAAGCCCGTGATGCGGCTCGACCAGTATTCGTTGAAGGGCGAATAGGTGACGCCCTGGCTGGTCGAAGCGTGGTAGAAGCCGTTCGCATCGGCGACGATGCCGACGTGCTTGAGGTTGTTGAAGAAAACGAGCGTGCCGAATTTGTACTTCTCGTCTTCGTTGACGGGTTGGAAAGACGTCCAGAAACCGCGCGCGCTGCCGCGCTCGAAGTTAACGCCCGCCGATTGGAAGACGCTCCACACGAATCCCGAACAGTCGAACACGCGCGGCCCCTCCGTGCCGTAGACGTAGGGCGCGCCGATGCGTACATCGATGGCGGCCATCATCATCTGTTTGAATTCAAAGAGGCGCGGTGCGAGGAGTCGCGGCTTGGCGAGTTCGGTCTCATAACGGGCGACGCTTGAGGGCGCGGCCTCTGAAACGACGAACACGTCCGTCTCCAAGCGGCTCGAACCGTCGGGCTGGGTGGCTTGTACGACCTGACGCGGGCGGGAC
>DASQDV010000137.1:0-7049 GCA_035633995.1 Pyrinomonadaceae bacterium
GTTTGCAGCATGCGTATCGCAATTGACGGGATTCCGCTGGCGACGCCGAAGACCGGCATCGGCCATTACACTTTTGAACTCGCGCGCGGCCTCGCGCCGCTCGCCCCCGAACACGACTTCGAGTTGGTCGCCCCCGTCGCCATCGAGATGCTGACCGGCGGCGACGGCGGTGCGTTCGCCGCCGAACCGCTTCCGGCGAACCTGCGCGCCGTGCACGCGCGCGTCAACGCGCTCAGCCGCCGCTGGTGGACGATTGGCCTGCCGCTCGACGTCCAGCAAAACGGCATCACGCTCTTTCACGGCACGAACTACAAAGTGCCGCTCTGGAATCGCTGCCGCACCATCGTCACCATCCACGACCTCTCGCTCCTCCTGCACCCGCACACGCACGAGACGGAACTCGTGCGCCGCGCGCGCCGCCGCATCCCCGCCACCGCGCGCATGGCCTCGAAGATCATCACCGACTCGGAGAGCGTGAAGCGCGAAATCTGCGAGCACCTCCATGTGAGGCCGGAGAAGATCGCGGTCGTCCCGCTCGCGCCGCGCCGCGCGTTTCGCCCTGTGGACGCGCGCGTGTCGGCATCGGCGCGTCGGCGTCTCGGCGTCGAAGACGATTTCCTGTTGTTCGTCGGGACGGTCGAGCCGCGCAAGAATCTGTTGACGCTCGTGCGCGCTTTTCAGGAGGTTGTGCGCCACACCTCTCTGCGCCCGCAACTCGTCATCGCCGGGCAGAAGGGCTGGCTCACGGAAGAACTCTTCGCGCTCATCGAACAATCGGGTCTCAGCGCGCGCATACTCTTTACCGGCTACATCTCGGACGAAGACCTCGCCGCGCTCTACTCGTCCTGCCGCGCGTGTGCCTACCCTTCGCTCTACGAGGGCTTCGGCCTGCCGCCGCTCGAAGCGATGAGTTGCGGCGCGCCCGTCATCACGAGCCGCATCCCGGTCATCATGGAGACGGTCGGCGACGCGGCGCGACTCGTCGAACCGACGGACGTGGCAGAACTCGCACGCGTTATCGTCGAACTCTGGCAAAGCGACGCGGAACGCGCGCGCCTCTCGTCAATCGGCAGAACGCGCGCCGCCAACTTCACCTGGGAGCGCACGGCGCGCTTGACGCTCGACATCTATAACGAAGTCTTGCGCGGCGCGGCGCGGGCGGGGCGCGTGGCAAACGCTTAGTGCCTGACGACGAAGGAGGAACGCGGAACGATGAACTGAAAGACAGTCGCTTTTCATTCATCGTTCCGCGTTCCTCCTTCCGCGTTTCTTCTTGGTCGTTGAACTGAAAAGGCCAGCCCCTTTGAAAGGGCTGGCCTTGAAGTTGTTTTCGCGTGTGCGAATGATTAGTGGCGGTTGCGATACTCTTGGGAGTAGGCGAAGCCCCAGACCATCGTGTTGTACTCGCCGGGATGCTCGCTGAGGTATTTGAGCCAGGCGTTGTAGCCTTCGGTCTCCGGCGCGCGGCGCAGGTAGCCGTAGTATTGCATGGCGACGAAGGCCGGGTCGTACTCTTTCGCGAAGAGTTCGCCGCTCTCGACGATCTTGAACAGTACCGACGCGCGCCCGGCTGCCGTGTTGTTGGCCGCGAGTTCGGCGATGAGCTGGTCTCTGTTCGCCACCGTGATGCCCGCCGTGGCGAGCACTTTGTTGACGAAGTCCGCGGCCGACATGCCCGCCGGGAAGTTCGCCGCGAAGTCGCCGCGCGACACCCACGCTGACGCGAAGGCGTTGCGCTTGGCAAAGACTTCGCCCGCGGTCTGCCCCGTCACGCTGCGCATGCCTTCCACGATTTCCGGGTAGGTCGGCAGGCGTCCGAGAGTCGATTTGTAGAAGCGTATGACGAAGAAGCCTTTGAGCGAGAACTCCAGCGACTGAAAGAAGCCCCGCGAGACCTCCACGCGCTTGCCGTTGACGCCGCCGAGACAATTGGCGTCGCCGTTGCAGCTATTGAGCACGCTCATCCACGAGTTGAACCCGTCGGTGTCGGGGAAGCGGCTCAGGAAGTCTATGTATTGCTGCTGGATGAAAAAGTCATTGTCGTCAATCGTGATGCGCGTGTTCGTGCCCGGGCGCAGGCGAACGGGTTGGACCTTCGCGTCGCCGTAAAACAGTTCGGAGGGCAGCGAAGGGTCTTCGGTGACGACTCTGAGCGTTGGCGCGCTCTGGTTCTGCGCGAGCGCAAAAGAGGCTGTGAGCGCGGTTAAAAATATGGCAACGACGAATCTACGCATGTTTATTTACTCTCAGTACTCTATAGACGGTGGGACGGTTTTTCTGTAGCTTATGGAATCCTTTGGGAGAGCCTGGGCTACTCGAACATTTCGGGTGCGCTTTGGATCGCTCGCGAGCGCAGCCTGACAACTGTTATCGTAGCTTGCCCTCAGAGCGTTTGTCAACGATATTGAACCCGCACGCAGTTTAGACGCCTGCCGCAGCGCGCCCGACGAAAAATAGTTTTCGCTGGCGACGCGCGGGGCAGCCGACGCGCGCCGTGCGAGGTGCGCTCTGAGAGATGCCGGAAGCGTGCGAAGGCGTTGCCCGCAAAGCGTTTAGACGGGCAAAACTGCCCGCGCGCGAGCTGACGAAAAACCCGAGAAGGAGCGAGACGTTTATCGGCGCGCGTTCGACAGGAGCAGCAGGGAACGGCGGCGCCCGGCGGCGCCCGTATTGGTCGTCGTCGTCGTGGCGCACGCGCGGCGCCGACGCGGCTATGCTCGCCTCGGTCGCACTGTTCTTCGTAGCCTTCTTCCCGCAGGCCATCTTCGGCGGCAAGTTTCTGATCGCGGGCGACGCCTACTTTTATTCGTATCCTTTGCGCACAGTGGCGTGGGAGATGATCCGGGCGGGGCAGTTGCCGCTCTGGACGCCGCACGTCCTCTCCGGCTACCCGCTGCTCGCCATGGCGCAACTCGCCATCGGCTACCCTTTAACGTGGGGCTACCTGTTCCTTCCCGGCCACTGGGCTGAACAAATCTACGTGCTCGCGCCCTTCCTGCTCTCGCCCATCTTCACCTACGCCTACGCGCGCGAGGTGGGGCGAAGCCGCATCGCCGCGCTCCTTGCCGGACTCGGTTTCGGCTACGGCGGGATGATGTGCAGCGGCATCTCCAACAGCGGCATGCTCACGAACAGCATGCTCTGGCTGCCGCTCATGCTTATCCCCATTGACCGCGCGCGGCAGGGCGGTCGCGGTCGCTTCGCCCTGTGTCTCGTCGGGGCTTGCGCCGCCTACTCGATGTCCGTCCTGAACGGGCACGGGCAGAGTTTCGTCTACACCGGCGCTCTCGCCGCCGCCTACGGCCTCTTCCTCTCGCTGTTCCCCGTGCGCCGCGTGACAGGCGACGAAGCGGATGATGACACGGCAGCGGCGCGCGGTGTTGACGATCAAGCGGCGGAGGGGCGCGCAAACGACGAGCACGCATGGCCGCGCGGCTGGTTCGCGTTCGACAGGTGGCGGCCTCTGTTTGTCGCCGTCGGCGCGATAGGACTTGCGGCCTCTGTCGCCGCGTTTCAGATTTTGGAGACGATGCGCGCCGCACGCCGCAGCACGCGCCGCGCGCTCAGCTACGAAGCGCTCGGCGAAGGCTCTTTCACCTTCACGCGCGCCGCCGGATCGCTCGTCGCGCCGCTCTACAATTACATAGACGTGACGACCTACGTGCCGCCGCTCGTCTTTCTGCTCGCGCTGCTCGCGTGCGCGACGGCCTTGCGGCGACGGCGCGAGGGCAGGGACGCGCGCATCTTCTTCTGGCTCGCCGTCGCCGTGACGGCGTGGGTGTTGATGCTCGGCAGCAACACGCCGTTTCATCACGTCGTCTTTCGCGTGCCCGTCGTCAACAGTTTTCGCGTGCCCTCGCGCCACGCGCTCGAATGGACGTTCGCCCTCGCCGTCCTCTCGGCTTACGGCTGGGACGCGCTCGCCGCTCTCACCAGAGCGCGACGCGCGAAAATTCGTGCGACGGGGCGACGGCGCGGCGAACTCCTGATTGGCTGGCTCGCGCTCGCGGCGGCGACGACTGTGGGCGCGCTCTGGTGGCGCGCGACCGTGCAGCCGCCCGTGCCCGGTTCGAATGCTTACACGGCGCTCGCGGAATCGTCTTACCTGTGGTGGAAAGCGTGCTTCGTGCTGCTGCTCGTCGCCGCGCTGTGGCTGGCCTTGAGGGCGCAGGCGTCGAGCCGCAGTCGAAAGCCGCTGCTCGTCTCCATCGTCCTGTTGACCTGCTACGTCGAACAGTCCGCGATCATCTCGTGCTGGTGGGGCGGTCTGGGGCTGTCGGCTGAACGCTTCGCCGTCGTCTCGCCCGTCACGAAGCATCTGCAAACTTTCGCGCCCGCCGAAAATCGCGTCTACACGCGCACGGGACTTTTCGCGGAAGAGTTCACGCTCACGCCGCGCCTCGAAGGAGCGAATTTGACGGCGCTCTATGGGCTGCATAACGTGGCGGGAATGGAGCCGCTCATCTTCGAACGCTACAGCCGCGCGCTCGGCGGCGTCGGCCCCGATTCGGTCACGCCGCGCGCGGGCTTCCCGGCCAACGACGATCTCTTTCAAGCGCATTCGCGCGTGCTCGACCTACTCAACACAAAGCATGTCGTCTCTTATTCAAACCTCGCGCCGAACCCGGAAACGAACATCTACAAAGACGGCATCAGCTTCGCGGCGGCGGACGCGCGAATCACGCTTGCGCCCGGCCAGAGCACGACATGTGCGGGCAGCGGCGAGGGCGACGCGCTCGCGCTCGTCACCGTGCTCTCGAATTCGATTGAGGTGAAGCAGGGGGAGACGGTGGCGAAAGTGCGCCTGCACGTCGCGGGCGGCACAGTCGTCGAGCGCGAGTTGCGCGCGGGCGTGGACACGGCGGAGTGGGCGCACGAACGCGCGGATGTGCGCGCGGCTATCCGACACGCGCTCGCACCCGTCTTCGACGCGCACGCGGGCGACGAGAATAATAGCTTCTCTTCGTATCGCTACGTGGCGCGTGTTCCCATCGGCGCGCACACGCGCGTCGAAAAAATAGAAGTCATCAACACGACAATGGGCGCGACTCTGAACCTCGTGAAGGCGACGCTCTACGACTCTACGAGCAAAAATTCAACGCCGCTCGTGCTCGCGGCCTCCGAGTGGTGGGAGACGATTTATCAAAAGGACGGCGCACTCGTCATGCGCAACGGGCGTGCGCTGCCGCGCGCGTGGCTCGTCGCGGAAGCCGAAGCCGTAGACGGCGAAACAGCCCTGCGCCGGATTCGCGGCCAAGACGACAAACACTTTGACCCGCGCCGCACGGCCTTGCTCGAAGTCGCTCCCTCGGAGTTGCCAACGCTGGCGGGCGGAGAGTTGACACCGGAGAGCGGGGCGCGCGTGGTGGAATATCAAGCGAATCGGCTGGTGATAGAGACGCGTGCGTCGCAGGCGGCGGTGTTGGTGGTGAGTGAAATAGTGTATCCGGGGTGGGAGGCGAGGGTGGACGGCGAGCGTGCGCGGATAGATGCGACGAATTACCTGTTACGTGGAGTGTTGGTGCCGGCGGGCGTGCATCGCGTGGAGATGCGCTATACAGCACCCGCCGCGCGCGTGGGCGCGCTCATTTCCGCATGTGCGCTGCTGCTCCTCTGCGGCCTCGCGATTTACGATTGGCGCACGACGACGCGGCGCGGGCAAAAGAGAGGTGTCTGAGTTTGCAGACCCCGCGACATTAACAATGGATTCAATGAAGCATCGCATGGCAGAGACAAAGGGCACGAGCGCAGGCGGCGGGCAGTTCGGGGAGACTTTGAC
Source organism: Pyrinomonadaceae bacterium (assembly GCA_035633995.1). Lineage (GTDB taxonomy): Bacteria > Acidobacteriota > Blastocatellia > Pyrinomonadales > Pyrinomonadaceae > JAIVJZ01. Next base: position 5,780 of record DASQDV010000137.1, read on the forward strand.
ACGAATGTTCCGGCGGCGGCCAATCCTGCGCGAGTGCGGCATCCTCCTCGCCTTCGTCGCTTTGACGGCGTTGATGACGTGGCCCTGGCTGCGCCACCCGCTCGACACCGTCACCGACCTCGGCGACCCCTACAACATCGCCTACACGCTCTGGTGGGATTATCACCAGACGTTCCGCGACCCGCGAAACCTCTTCGACGCTACCATCTTTTACCCTTACCGCGACACGCTCGCCTTCTCCGAACACGACTACGGCATCGCGCTCCTGTTCTTCCCGCTTTTCGCACTCGGCGTGCGCCCGCTCACCGTCCATAGCCTCGCCACGCTCTTCGCCTTCGTCCTGTCCGGCTACGGCGCGTTTCGTCTGGCGCGCACGCTGACAGGCTCTTACGGCGCGGCGTGGGTAGCGGGCGTCGCCTTCGCCTTCATCCCCTACCGCTTTCAGCGCCTGCCGCATCTGCATTACATCTTCGCCGGATGGATTCCGCTGCTGCTTGAGGCGCTCGTGCTGTTCTTGCGCGGGCTCAGTTGGCGTCGTGCGGTGTGGCTCGGCGTCGCGTTTTTGATGAACGCGCTGACGTGCATTAGCTGGTTCATCCTGACGCTCATCCCGCTCGCGTTGTCGGGCGCGTTTCTCGTCGTCTGGTACAAGACCTGGCGCGGGCGCGCTCTGTGGACGCTACTGCTGCGGGGCGCAGTCGCGCTCGGTGCGGCGTCGCTCGTGCTGCTCCCGTTTCTGTTGCCGTACCGGCGCGTGGCAGCCGCTTACGGGTTCGTGCGCAACGCAAGTGAAGTTAAATTCTATTCGGCCAACGCTCTGAACTGGCTCGCGGCCAGCCCGCGCCTCAAACTCTGGCACGGACTCGGCGGCGTGGCGGCGACCGAAGAGATGTCTCTGTTCCCCGGCCTCCTGCTCTCGCTCCTCGCCTTCGCCGCCATCATCCTCTTCAACATGCGGACGCGCGGCGACGAAACGAGCGGCGCGCACGTTGACGAACAAAACGAGCGACACTATGAGCAACGCGCCGACGAGCACGATGATGGGCGCGACGATGGACGCGACACGCTACCGGGTGGCAAACGCGCCGGCGAACCGGAAGACATACAAGAAAGCGGACGCGAAGACGGACGCGAAGACAGGCGGGAAGGCAAACGCTCCTTCTGGAAGCGCCTCGCTACGCCTTCCACACTCGCATTGCTTTTACTCGACGTGTTCGCCATTGGCGCTGGCGTCGTGGCGCTGCTCATCTCCGGTTACGGGACGGTCAAC
>DASQDV010000138.1:0-3542 GCA_035633995.1 Pyrinomonadaceae bacterium
TGAAGTACCGCGCGCACAGCTACAACACCAGCATCGGCAACTTGCAGCAGGAAGAACTCGATCTGGAACGCACCGTCGCAGTGCTGCGCAAACTGCGCCGGCAGGCCGACGAGATCGGCGGCGGTCTACGTCTGCCGCGCATCCAAGCCCTGCTCGACCTGCAACTGGCTTTCATCATCTACCTGATGCGCGACACGGCTCAGGCCGCTCATCATCTGGCGGCGGCCTTCACGACCGACCCGACGCTTCGCACCGACGCTCGCTACTTCACACGCTGGCTCAAGGCGCGTTACCGGCAGATCATACTTCACCTGCCCGAACGCCTCGCCGAGTCGTCCTTTCCCGAATGGACGCTCAAGCACCTGCCAACGGACGCGGGCGCGGCGTTTATCAACGAGTTGTCGAAAAATGTCTCGGCGTGGTCATTCAGCCCGGCGTCGGTGAAGTACCATAAGGCACGCATCTCGCTCGGAGCGAAATGGAAGATCGTCAAGTTCCTGTTGCAGGACGCGCGCAACTGGCGCGGGGCGCACCCGGTTCGCATGAATACCGCGATGCTCGCCGGTAGCCTCATGCGAAAACGCATGCAGGCGATCTTCCGTTCCTAGCAGCCGCGCTGTCGTTTGCCGCAACGGTTGATCCTGTTGACGGACGAAGGACGCGCGCGACAACTCCGTCGCTGGCGCTGGAGCGAACCGGGAAGATCGTTTTATGATGACTGTTGTGCACGCGGGCGACGGCGCGCGCGCCGGAGGGTTTGCGACCACGAGAGAGAGTTCTGATGCCGGAAGCCGCGAAAGCTGAAAACAGCGTGCGGGCGCGTTCGTATCGCGCCGAGCGCGAGTTCGGTTTGCTGGTCGGCGGCGTCCTCGTGGCGCTCGGCGGCTGGTGGTTGTATCGCGGCAGGTTCCCGGTGCTCGCGCCGGTGCTGGCAAACACGGGCGCGTTGCTGATGCTGCTCGGCGGCATCTATCCGAAGTCGCTCGTCGTGCCGAACCGCCTGTGGATGGGGATGGCCGAAGCGATGGGCTTCGTGATGACGCGCGTGATTCTGGGCGTGGTCTTCTTTCTCGTCGTAACGCCCATCGGACTCGCGCGCCGCGTGTTCGGCGGCGACCCGCTCGGGCGCCGCGGCGGGCGCACCGAGTCGTACTGGAAGCCTTACACCGAGCGGCGCAACGATCCGAAGCATTACGAAAAGATGTACTAGAGGGAAGGCGTGAGCATGTCGAAATCGCAGGTTCTGCTCCAGTTGTGGGAGTTGATGAGATACAACAAGCGGTACTGGCTGCTGCCGATCATCGTCGTGCTGGTGCTCGTCGGTCTGGCGCTCGTCTTCGCGCAAAGCTCCGCGCTCGCGCCCTTCCTCTACCCGCTGTTTTAGACGCGCGAGGGGTGAACCAGTTGTGACGAGCATTCTCGGACTATCGGCCTTATATCACGACTCGGCGGCGTGTCTCGTCGTTGACGGCGAGATCGTCGCGGCGGCGCAGGAGGAACGCTTCACGCGCCGCAAACACGATCACCGCTTCCCGACGCACGCCGTCCGCTACTGTCTCGCCGAAGCCGGACTCACGGTTGACGCGCTCGACTATGTCTCCTTCTACGACAAGCCGCTCCTGAAATTCGAACGCCTCCTCGAAACTTATCTCGACTACGCGCCCGCAGGCTTTACATCCTTCCTCAAGGCGATGCCCGCGTGGATGAAAGAGAAGCTCTGGATGTCTGACTTGATCGGCGCGGAGATGGCGCGGGTCGAAGGCATCGAAGACAGAAAAGAGGCGAAGCGGCGCGCGAAGAGTTTCGCGTGGAAACTTCTTTTCGGCGATCACCACGAGAGCCACGCGGCGAGCGCCTTCTACCCATCGCCGTTTGAAGAGGCGGCTATCCTGACTCTGGACGGCGTGGGCGAATGGGCGACGAGTTCCATCGGCGTCGGGCGCGCAAACGAGATCACGCTCCTGAAAGAGTTGCGCTTTCCCGACAGTCTCGGCCTGCTCTACAGCGCGTTCACTTATTACACGGGCTTCCGCGTCAACAGCGGCGAGTACAAGGTGATGGGGCTTGCGCCCTACGGCGAGCCGAAATACGTTTCGCTCATACGCGAGCGGCTCGTTGAGATACGCGACGACGGGAGCCTGCGCATGAACCACGAGTACTTCGGCTACTCGCACAGCCTGCGCATGACGAGCAAGGCGTTTGCGAAGTTGTTCGGCGACGAGCCGCGCCGCCCCGAGTCGAAGCTCACGCAGCGCGAGATGGACCTGGCGCGCAGCATTCAGGTCATCACCGAAGAAGTGATGTTGAAGATGGCCGCCTACGCGCACCGCGAGACGGGCGCGCGCAAACTCTGCATGGCGGGCGGCGTGGCCTTGAACTGCGTGGGCAACGGGAGGATTTTGCGCGAAAGCCCGTTCGAGGATATCTGGATTCAACCGGCGGCGGGCGACGCGGGCGGCGCGGCGGGCATCGCGCTCGCCATCTGGCATCGCTATCTCGGGCAGCCGCGCGTGAGTCCCGAACGCGCGGGCACGTGGCGTTCGCCCCGCACCGCGAACGGCAGCGCGCTGCCGCCCTACGCCGACGGCATGAAGGGTTCATATCTGGGGCCGCGACACACCGAAGCGGAGATCGAAGCGTTCCTCAGCGCGCGCAATCTGCCTTACCGGAAATATCGCCGCGAGGATTTGCCGGAAGCGGTTGCGGAGTTGCTGGCCGGGGAAAAAGTGATCGGGCTGCATCAGGGGCGTATGGAGTTCGGGCCGCGCGCGCTCGGCGGGCGCAGCATCATCGGCGACGCGCGCTCGCCCCGCATGCAGTCGGTGATGAACTTGAAGATCAAATACCGCGAGAGCTTTCGCCCGTTCGCGCCGAGCGTGACGCGCGAGCAGGCGGCCGAGTGGTTCGATCTCGACACCGACAGCCCCTACATGCTGCTCGTCGCGGACGTGCTGCATCAACGCCGCCGCGCGGCGACGGAAGCCGAGCGCGCTCTGTGGGGCATCGAGAAACTGAACGCCGTGCGCTCCGACATCCCGGCCGTCACGCACGTAGATTATTCGGCGCGCATCCAGACCGTCAGGCGCGACACCAACCCGCTCTACTGGGAGATCATCGAAGCCTTCCGGCAGAAGACCGGCTGCCCGGTCGTCGTCAACACGAGTTTCAACGTGCGGGGCGAACCCATCGTCTGCACGCCCGAAGACAGTTACCGCTGCTTCATGCGCACAGAGATGGATGCGCTCGTTCTGGAGACGTGCGTGCTCTTGAAAGAGGAGCAGCCGGAGTTTGCGGAGCAGCAGGCCGACTGGCGCACAGAATTCGCGCTCGATTAAATTTCGTGCGCGTCGCGCTCGTCGTTTATTTCGCTGTCCCCTTGAGGGGCTTGAAGGCGCGTGCGTGCGCTCGCTGGAAGAGTCCTGCTGCTTTGAACTCTCCGCGCGACGGTTTAGACTCTCCGCTTGCGCTTAAGTTGACCGTCGTGAGGGCACGGCCAAACGGGGTAAAGAGAATATGAGAATACTAGTGACAGGCGGCGCCGG
>DASQDV010000139.1:0-11589 GCA_035633995.1 Pyrinomonadaceae bacterium
GCCGGAATCTTTCGCGCGCGAAACTGGCGCGCAATGTCGCGCACCTTTGATTCGGGATAATAAGAGTAGCGCGACTGTTGATAGCCGAGCGCCCAGAGCGGCGGCAGCGGCGTGCGCCCCGTCAACTCCGTGTAGTCGGTCAAAACTTTTTGCGGTGTGCGCTCGCGCCCGCCCGTGAAGACGTAGTAGTTCAACTCGCCGCCGTCGGCGCCGAACGTGTAACGCTTCGCCGCCGTGCGTCCCATGTCGAAGTGCGTGCGATAAGTGTTGTCGAAGAACAGCCCGTAGGCGCGACCCTGCCTGAGCGCGATGAAGAAGGGGACGGACTGGTAGATCGGATCGTTTCCCAACTGGTAGGCATACGCGTCCGTGTTCCAGTTGACCATCACCTGTCCCTGCCGCGAAGTGGGCAGAGCCTTCTCGCCGAAGCCGTAATAGAACTCCAACTCGTCGCGCCGCTTCGACGCCTCGACAGCGCCCGTCTCCGCGTCGAATGAGACAGGCCGCGCCGCGTCGTCCTCAACAACTACTTGCCCGCGCGCGTCCACGACGGTCACGGCGAAAGGCTCGCGCCGGATGACGATCTTCGGCCCCTCGACGCGTGTAGTGATCTCGACGCCCGCGCGCGTCTCTGTAATCACGGCGGCGACCGTCTTGCGATCCCGCGACCAACGCGCATACGAATAATCGCGCTCGAACACGCCGCGCGGCGCGAGACGCACGCGCACCACGTCCAGGTCGAAAAACGAGACGGCGACGCGCGCCCCGCTCGACAGCGTGAGCACGACGCCGTTCGTCTCGCGCGCCACCGCCACGACGTTGCCCGCCGCGCGCCACGCCGCACGAACCTCGACGCACGCGAAGCTGAAGACGAACAGCAGCGCGAACAGAGCCGCGCAAGAGAGGCGGCGGCGACAATTCTCAAGGCTTTGAATCGTCCGTGTCATGTTCTTCGCCGGTCGCGCGTGTTTCAGCGCGCTCTATTTTTCGTAGACGACGCGCCCGCCGAGGATGGTCATGGCGGCTTCGGTCTGCAAAATCTCTTCGGGCTTGATCGAGAGCAGGTCGCGCGTGTGGACGGTCATGTCTGCGAGCATGCCGGGCGTGATCTGGCCTTTCTCGGTCTCTTCAAACGAGGCGTAAGCGGATTCGGCGGTGTAGCAACGGATGGCTTCGGCAATCGAGAGGCGTTCCTGCGGCCACCAGCCCCCGGCGGGGTCGCCCTCCGTGCTCTGGCGCGTGACGGCGGCGTAGAGGCCGAGATAAGGGTTGATGGGTTCAACCGGCCAGTCTGTACCGAAGGGCATGCGGACGCCGAACGAAAGCATCTTGTGCCAAGCATACGCGCCCTGCACGCGATACTCGCCCAGGCGATCCTGCGCCCAACGCTTATCCGAGATGGCGTGCGCGGGCTGCATCGAAGCGACGACGCCGAGGTCGCGGAACCGCGCGAAGTCCGTCGGCGCAACGACCTGCGAATGTTCGATGCGGTGACGAAGCGGCGATTGAAGGCGAGTCTGGCCTGTTGACGGATCACGTATTTCCATCTTGGCCGGGGTGACCGTTTGCACTCCGACCGACGGAACGAGTTTCGCAGAAGGTTGAGCGACGGTTGCCTGGAATCCTTCAAGCGCCATGCGGTTCGCGCGGTCGCCGATGGCGTGGAGCGCGATCTGGAATCCGGCGGCGTTGCGTTCGACGATCATGCGCGTGAGTTCTTCGGGCGGGCGGCGCGGGATGCCGCTGTTGTGCGGGTCGTCGGCGAAGGGCGCGAGCATGGCGGCAGTGCGCGATCCAAGCGTGCCGTCAACGTAGCCTTTGAGCGCGGTCAGGCGTATCTGCAACGGATCGATTTTGAAGGACGCAAACTCCGCGCGCTGCTGCTTCAACCGCTCGACCGTGTCCTCGAAGTTCTGCCACTCGGCGACGCGCACGGTGAGTTTGCCCGCGCTCAAAAGCTCGCGGTAGAGTTCGATTGATTCGTAGCCGGAGTTGTCGTGAATCGAGGTGATGCCGTAACGCCGCGCTTCGGCGAGCGCGCGTTCGGCGGCCTGCATGCGCTCGGCGCGCGTGGGCAAGGGCACGACGCGCCCGACGAGCGTGGCAGCGGTCTCTTTCAAAATCCCCGTCGGCTCGCCCTGCGGGTCGTGCAAAATCTCGCCGCCTTCGGGCGCGCGCGTCTCCCGCGTGACATTCGCCTGTTTCAGCGCGAGCGAATTCACCCAACTGACGTGGCCGTCAACGCGCTGCACGAAGACCGGGTTGTTCGGCGCGACCGCATCCAGATCGGCCTTCGTCGGCCACTGCCCGCCCCAGAGCGTGTGATCCCATCCGCGACCGAGAATCCACGCGCCGGGCGGCAACTCCTTCACCTTCGCGGCGATGCGCTGCTTCGCTTCTTCGAGCGTCTTTGCGCCGATGAGTTCGACGCGCAGGAGCGAAAGTCCGCCGCCGATGAAATGTATGTGCGCGTCGTTGAAGCCGGGCGTGACGAGACGGCCACGCAGGTCTATGACGCGCGCCGCCGCGTAGTCGCGCACTATCCCGGCGTTCGTGCCGACGGCGACGATGCGATCATTTTCGACGGCGACGGCCTCGGCCAACGTGCCGCGCGCGTCGGCGGTGAAAATCTTCCCGTTCGTCAGGACGAGACTGACGCGGCGTTGCACCGGAGACGGCGCGACGGCGCGCGAGGCGTGCGTGTTGAAGAGAAGCAGCGCGGCCAGAAGAAGCGTTAGCGCGCGGGCGGTGCGAAGTAGTTTCATGTTGATTGATAGGCGTGTGATGGATCGGGGCGCAGTAGTCGTATCACTTGACGACGCGATAGCGCCGCCGGAGCAACGCCCTGCCGAATGTCGTGCCCCGCCCCGAATCGGCGAAGGCCGGGCAGCTTCTATTTAGTGCAATCAATGTTGACGGCCACAACGCTCGTCGTCACCTGCCCGCGTGCGTCCACGTTGATACGAAATTTAACGTGACCCATCAGGCTATCGGTCGTCCCCGCTTTGTTCAGCGCGAAGGTGAAGACGTAGGTGAAACTGGTCGGGGAAGGGCCTCTGGATTCGAGTCTGCCTGTGCCGACGGCGCGATACCGGGCGCGGCTCGTGAGTCCGAAACCGTTAATCTTATCCGCGTCTAAATTGCCGTCTATAAAAGTGTCGCCTCCGGCATCGCGCGTGACGCTGTATTGCGCGCGGAACTCGCCGCTCAATCGAATCCGCTTCTCCGCGCAAACGGTGCGCAGGGTGTGATTGAACGGGATGCGGCGAACCATCGGCGCGGCAGCACTGTCCTGCGCCGGAGTTGACGGCGCGAAGAGATGACAGGCTAAGACAGCGCCGGCAAGTGAGCGGTAAAGTAGTGTTTTCATAGCAGTTCTCTGACGGCTATCGAAGGGGCTGCGCTAGAGCGACGGCTCGGCGGGGAACCGAGCCTTTGTTAAGACGGACGACTTCAGAAGATAGTTATGTCCGCATGAGATGTCAACGCGTTGTTGCCTCGCCCCGGCGCTGCGGCGCGTGCGCCGCGCACGCGGGTTAGGCGAAAAGGGCGCGCATGCTATCATCGGCGTGAATTTTCAGATTTACATCGGCAGGGAGAAGGGCGGTTTCGCCCGTCCGGTTACGGCGGGCTGCCCGGCAGACACAACATGCGCGTACTTGTGACGGGCGGCGCGGGCTACATCGGCAGCGTCGTCACCGAAGAGTTGGTGCGCGACGGCCACGAGGTCGTCGTCTATGACAGCCTCTACAAAGGCCACCGCCGGGCGGTGGTCGAAGGCGCACAACTGATCGAAGCCGATTTGATGGACGGCGCGCGACTCAGCCGCGCCTTCCGCGAGCAGCGGACGGAAGCCGTGATTCACATGGCGGCGGATTCGCTCGTCGGCGAGTCGGTGACGAACCCCGCGAAGTATTACCGCAACAACGTCGTCGCCGGTCTCGCTTTGCTCGACGCGATGAAGGAGTCGGATGTGCGGCGCATCGTCTTCTCCTCGACCGCCGCCACTTACGGTGAACCGGAAAAGCAGCCGATTGAAGAGTCAGACCCGACCAGCCCGACCAACACTTACGGCCAGACCAAACTCGCCTTCGAGCACGCGCTCGGCTGGTACGAACGCGCCTACGGCATCCGCTACGCGTCGCTTCGCTACTTCAACGCGGCGGGCGCAACCGAGCATTGCGGCGAGATGCACAACCCCGAAACGCACCTCATCCCTATCATCCTCCAGGCCGCAGCGGGCACGCGCGACGCGGTCGAAATCTACGGCGAAGACTACCCGACGCGCGACGGCACGTGCGTCCGCGACTACATACACGTCGTCGATCTCGCACGCGCGCACATACTTTCGCTCTCGATACTCGACGAGCGCAGTGCGATTTACAATCTGGGGTGCGGCGGCGACGGCTACACGGTCAAAGAAGTGATCGACGTGGCACGCGCCGTCACGGGGCGGGAGATAAAAGTTAAAGTCGGCGCGCGGCGCGCGGGCGACCCGGCCTTCCTCGTCGCCAGTTCCGCGCGCATCAAAGGTGAACTCGGCTGGTCGCCGCAGTTTCAAGACCTGCGCCTCATCGTCGAATCGGCGTGGCGTTGGATGCAAGCGCACCCGACCGGCTACGAAGAGTAAGCGGTTGTTGACAGTTCGAGCGCGGCGGCAAAAAAAGCGCCTTGCGTTTTCTTCCTGAGCGCCCCCGTCGAGAAATAAGATTCTCGGCGGGGGCGCTCAAGCTGAAACGCAAGGCGCGAAGTTGTTTCAGGAAGCGTTTAACGCTTCGAGCGGCGCGGGGCGGGCACCGCTTTGGACGCGGGCAGCCTCTTCGTGGCCGGGTTCTTCCTCACAGAGTTAGCTTCGTCCGCGATGGCGGGCGGCGGCGCGACTGCGGCTTCGACGTTGACGAGGAAGCGGAAGAAGCCGTTTTGCATCACGCCGAGGTTGAACTCGACGTTGATAGATGCTCCCGGGGCGATGTGCACGGGCGTGATGAGCGAGACGCCGGAGTTCAACCCGCCGCCCAAAGGTTGCGCGGGCGGCGTCTCGGCCTGCGTGCCCGCCACCGGCACGCTCTCTCCCGTGCTGAGCGTCACGTTGAAGTTCGCGCTGTCCGAGGGGACGACGCGCAGGTCTGCCTGCCCGTTGCCCGGCGCGTAGCCGGGGCTGTTGAGCGTCGTGATGTCCACGACGCGGAAGCGCAGGCGCGTGATCGTCCGCCCGGTCGAGTTCGTAAACTTGCGGCGGAATTTCAACGTGCCGAACGCGCCGTTCGGCACCGGCGTGCCGACGCGTGCGCGATTCTGGCAGGCACCGGCGCCCGCACACGAATCAATCTGCGACGCCTTGATCGTGGCGTTGCGCTGGATGGGCGAGGTGAGGTTTTCAGGCGCGGGCGCGCCGAGCGTGGACTGCACGCCGTTGAACGCCCCGGCCGTTGTCGAGACGAAGAAGAAATCGTTGGCGTTGTTGTCCGTGTCCTGCGGCAAGCCGCTCGTGAGCTTGCGCACGAAGCTATATTCGCCGTCGGTCGCGCCGACGGGCGGGAGGCCGGTCGTCTCGAAGTAAAGCGGGTTGGCGGCGGTGGTGAAGCCTGCGGCGTCGAAGCGCGTCGCGGGCGTCAAGTCTGTGGATGAGCCGAAGATGGCGACGCCCGTGTCGTCCGCGATGTCGGCGGTGTAAGTCCGGTTAGGCGCGGCTGCTCCGGCGAGCGTGTAGCCGGTGTTCGCGCCGAGGTAGTGGCCGCGCGCTGGGATCAACGTGCCCGCCGGAACGACGAAGCGGACGACGTTGTCTGCGGCGGCAACCGCCCACCCGGCGGTGTTGTCGGCGGTGTCAACGGTGATGGGCGAGTCCGTGTTGTTGTAGATTTCGACGAACTCGTCGAGTTGACCGTCGGAGGCGGCGGGCGTGCCCTCGCCGCGCAGGCGGAACTCGCTGATCAGGATTTGACGGGCGACGGGCAGCGGGCAGACGTTGCCGCGCCCGTCCTGGTTGTCGTCGGCTTGATCCGGGTTGGCGACGTAGCGGCAGTTGTCTGCGCCGTCGAGCACGCCGTCGTTATCGTCGTCGGGGTCGCAGGCGTTGCCCTGCCCGTCGCCGTCCGTGTCGGTCTGGTCGTCGTTGGGCACGGTCGGGCAGTTGTCGGTGGCGTCGGGGAGGCCGTCCCCGTCGTCGTCCGTGTCGCAACTGTCGAGCGTGCCGTCGGCGTCGGTGTCGGGAATCGGCGCGGTGAGGAAGGGGAAGAAGTCAACGACCTTGTTGGGGTCGTAGACGATGACGCCCGTGCCGCCGGGATTGCGACTCGGCTCGGGCTGGTCAACCGGCCCCGTCGCGCTGCCCCACCAGTTGTTCTCTGCGTTGAGCGCGCCGCTGTGCTGTCCCGAGTCAATGTTCAGGCCGTATTCCACGCCCGAGATGTTGTTGAAGTTGACGACGACGCCCGAGTTCGCGCCCGTGCCGGTGTTCAACATGCGGATGGCAGACCTTGTGGGCGCGTTGGAGATGTCGTTGCAGGTGATCGACATCCCGTTATTGTTGCCGCCGAGGAAGATGACGCTGCCCTGCGAACCCGTCGAACTGTTGCCCGTGATAACGATGTTGCTCGAATTGAAGAAGACTATCGAGTTGTCGTTGACGAACTGGTTCGCGGAGACGGTGATGTTCGACTGTGTTCCGGCGAAGACCATCGCCGCCGATTGGTGTCCGGTGAAGCGATTTTGATCAAAGAGAACGTTCGACGCGCCCTGATCGGAGTAGATGGCGTCGCCGCTCGAAGCGCCCGCGCGGTTGTTGCTGTCGAAGAAATTGCGGCGCACCACCGACTGCACAGCGCCGTTGCTGTTGAGGTAGAGGCCGAAGGTATTGTCGCGGATGATGTTGTTGAGAATCCGGTGACCGGAGTGCGAGGCCGACAGGGTGATGCCGTTGGCGAGCGGCGCGGCGCTGCCTTCCTGCACCGTGAAGCCGTCAACCGTAACGTTCGAGGCGGTAATGTTGAGCGAGCCGCCCGCCCCGTTCAGAATGGATTCGGTCGTGGGCAGCGGCGAGGGGCGCGTGCGCGCATCTACGCCCGCCTGCGCGCCGTTGAGCGTGAGCGTCTTGTCGACGGTGACGGTCTCGGGGTAAGTCCCGGCGCAGACGTTGATTTGATCGCCCGCGCTGGCGGCGGCGACCGCCGCGGCGACCGTCGTGTAAGCGGCGAACGGGCACTGCACGCGGTCGTCGTCAACGGTCAGGATGCGCCCGCCGGTGGCCGACTGGCAGGCGTCGCCGATGCCGTTCATGTCGGTGTCTTCCTGGCCGGGGTTCGGCGTGTTCGGGCAGTTGTCCGCACCGTCGGGGATGCTGTCGCTGTCGGTGTCTGGCTCGAAGTCAAAGGTCGTTTCGTTCTGGTTGATGCCGATGGTGAAAGCGTCAACGTTGCCGTCATAGCCGTTAGCCCACGGGCCGCCCGCGCGGAACAGGAGGACGCCTCTGGTTTCAGGCGTGCCGTTATCGCGGATAGTTGCGTTCGGGAAACTGGCGAGCACCTGCGCCCACGTGCAGGGGGCATTCTGCGTGCAGACGCCGTTGCTGCCGTTTGTGCCCGGTCGCGACGCATAGAACTTGCCGTTCACCAACGGCTGCCATGTTTGCCAGACGTTCTGCTGCGGGTTCGCGCCGGTCTGGTAAGGTTCGAATACGAGGCGACCCTGATAGGTGCTGATCCCGCCCGCGCCGTCGTAGTCAACGTCGAACTGGAGGGCGATGTCTACGGCTTGATCCGGGTTGGTGTTCTTGTAAGTGCTGTAGCGGAGTTCGGTGATCTGATCGAGCCGCGTTCCGGCGAAAGCCTGCGTGCCGAGGTTGTGGCGGCCTGTCGCGTCAACGATCAGGAAGGCGCTGCCGTCGCCGAGCGGCGTCGTGGCCGGGCCGATCTCGAAGCCGCCCGAGCCGTTCGCGCCTTCGTTGAAGAAGAACCAATTGTTCATGTTCGCGGGCGAGACGACGACGGGCGTATTGGTCAGGAGGCTGCTGTTCGACACCGTAAACGCCCAGGGGGTTTCGGGGTTCGCGATGCCGTTGCCGCCCGTGTCATAACCGGCGCGCATGCGTATGTAAGGGTGGTAGTTCGAGTTGGCCGGGTGCGGCAGCGTGCCGGTGATGACCTGCGGGTTCGAGCCGATGGTGTTGAGGTTGCGCAGGCGCTCGCCGTCCGAGTCGAGATGTTCGACGACGAGGCGGAAGGTGTTGTCGGCGAAGATGGTGACGTAGTAGTTGGCGAACGAGCCGGGTTCGGCGGCTGTCTGCGCCGAGTTGTCTTCGGGCAGGCCGCACAGCGCGCCGTTGCCAAACTCGAAGTTGCCGTTGATGAGAAACTGTTTGTTCCAGCACATGCCGATGCCCTGCGGGTTGTTGTTCTGGAACCAGATGGCCGGGTCTCCGTCGTGCGCAGGAGATGCCAGCGGCGTGTTGCCGCTCGGCGTCTCGGACGCGATCTCTCGCAGGAAACCGACGGTGACGAGATTGCCGCTCGCCGTCCAGTTGGCGGCATAGGGGTTGATGGCGATGGTCGTGCGGAAGGTGACGGAGCCACCCGCCGGTAGTTGACTCGGGTTGACGGTTCGCGACGCGTCGTAGCGGAAATCGGTCGGGCGATTGGTGGCTGTGGTCGGCGAGCCGGTGGCGCGCGGGCCTGTATGTGTGCCGTCGAGGGCGGGCACGGGGGTCGTGGTCGCCGCCGACGAAACGGCCGTGAGGTAACTCGCGGCTGCGGCTGACAACAACAGAGCGACAGCCAGTGTGCAGCAGACGCGTGCAAACATCTTCATTTGAAATTCTCCTTGCGAATGTTTAGGGGTAAGCCTGTCGGTGGGCTGAGGCCTAAACCGAGGGGGATACTCCGGTGGCTATATAGAGGCGGGCTATATAGTTTCTGAGAGGCGTGCCAGAAGTGCAGCACATTGCGTGGACGCGTGCGGATAATAATCGCGTCTTAATCGCAAGTTAAACTTTGTGGCCGGCGGATCATTTTCGGTGTCCGCAACTAAAGATGAGCGACCTTATCTCCTGCAACATAAGCAGAGAGTTATTATTTCTCGTCAAATGTCCGGTTTGAACGCGGCTTATATAACGCGCAGGCACATCGCGTCTGTGCGTGAACGCACATAAACGGAACCGTCTTTGTTTAACATCGAACGCTATCTAATACTTTTTCAGGAGGTTTCGCCCTCCGCCGTCAAGAACTGGTTGAGTTCGGTCGCGTTTGGGAGTGCGGCGCGTGCGCCGAGGTCGCGGCACTTGAGCGCGGCGACGGCGCAGCCGAGCGTTAGGCAGGTTTCGATCTCTTCGCCTTGCAGCAGGCCGTAGAGGAAGCCCGCGTGGAAGGCGTCGCCCGCGCCCGTCGTGTCGCGGCAGCCGCCGGGAACGGGGAAGGCCTCGGCGGTCGTGAACGTCTCTTCGTGATAGAGAAGCGCGCCGCGCGCGCCGAGCGTCATGCCGACGACGGCTCGTTCGTCGAGGCGCGTCTTCACTTCTTTGAGCGCCGCGCGGTCGTCCGCGATTCCGGTGAGGCGGTGGGGAAACTCCGAGGAGGAGATGAGCACGTCTATGAGCGGCAGGAGTTCGGGCAAGCCTTCGTAGATGTTGTCAATGTCGGCGGAGACGATGGTGCCTGCGGCGCGCGCTTCACGCGCGAGGCGCGCGCAGGCGGGCGGGTCGTGCGCATCGAGGTGCAGCACGCGCCCGCGCGCGGCGAATCCAGCGGGCGCTTCTTCCGGCCGGTAAGCCAAACGCGCATCGCGATCCCACAGGATCGTGCGCTCGCCCGTCCGCGCGTCTATGACGATGAAAGCGATCTGGTTGCGCGCGCCCTCGATTGTTTGCGCGTGTTCGACATTGACGCCTTCCGCCACGAGCGTCTGAAGCCCGAATTGTCCTTCGGCGTCCGAGCCGAAGCGCCCGGCGTAAGCCGTGCGCAGGCCGAGCCGCCTGAGCGCGACCATCGCCGAAGCCGTCTGCCCGCCCGCTGCCTGCACGTGCGAAGTCAAACGCGTCTTCGTGTCGAACGCCGGATAGGCGGGCACGACGATCAAATGGTCAACGGCGTTCAGGCCGAAGCCGACCGCGTCGAACTCTCTCTCCTCCGGCAACTGAAAGGGGAATCGCAAACTGTGGTTTTCCTCTCCGACTCTCGATAAGTTAAACTAACATTAAAAATCGTCATTAGTCAGTTGTCCGTCGTCAGTCGTTCTTTGCATGCCTCCTAACTTGAGCGGCATGTCCGGCGCACTCTGAAGTTTTAACCAACAACTGACGACGAACAACTGACAACGGACAGCTTTTACAGTATGACCCTCGAAGAGAAACTCAGGAATCTGCCCGTCTCGCCCGGCGTCTATATACACAAGGACGAGGCGGGCAAGATCATCTACATCGGCAAGGCGAAGAACCTGCGCAACCGCGTGCGCTCCTATTTCCAGTCGGGGCGCGGGCACGACCGCAAGACGCGCGAACTCGTCCGCCGCATCGTCGATCTCGAATTCATCGTCACCGACACCGAAGTCGAGGCGCTCGTCTTAGAATCGAACCTCATCAAGAAGCACAAGCCGCGCTACAACGTCGCGCTCAAGGACGACAAGCAGTACCCGCACCTGAAACTGACGATCAACGAGCCGTTCCCGCGCGTCATGATCACGCGCAGGATTCAGCGCGACGGCGCTCTCTACTTCGGGCCGTTCCTCCCCGCCTCGCTCGCTCGCCGCACGATTGATCTCATCAACCGCACCTTCCAACTGCGCACCTGCGACATCGAGATCGACGGCAAACTGCCGCGCCCGTGTCTCGAATATCACATCAAGCGCTGCCTCGGCCCCTGCGTGCGCGGGTTGTGCACGCCCGACGAGTACGCCGAGTCGGTGCGCGACGTGCGCCTGTTTCTCGAAGGCAAAGACCGTGAACTCGCGGACGAATACGCGGGGCGCATGGAGCGCGCAAGCGAGGAGATGCGCTACGAACTCGCGGCCAAATATAGAGACTTGCGCAAGGTGGTGCTCGCCGTCTCAGAGACGCAGAAGATGGCGACCTCGCCTGAGCGCGACGTGGACATCTTCGGCTACTACCGCGAAGCGCAGCGGCTCGCCCTGCAACTTTTCACCATGCGCGAGGGCAAGATCGTCGGTCGCCGCGAATTCTTCTGGGAAGACTTGTCGCCCGACGAGTTCGACCCGTCCGCGTTTTTGAGCGAAGTGCTGACGCAATATTATTCGACCGATTACGTGCCGCGCGAGATACACGTGCCCGTCGATTTCGAGGATCGCGAACTGTTGGAGCGCGCTCTCTCGGAGCGGCGCGGTCGGCGCGTGCGCATATACGATCCGCAGCGCGGCGAGAAGCGCGACATGATCGCGCTCGTCGAGAAGAACGCGCAGATCGCTTTCGAGCAACGCTTCCGCGTGCTTAAACCCGACATGGAGCGCGTGCTCGAAGAGTTGCAGGAGACTCTGGAGTTGCCGCGTTTCCCCGCGCGCATCGAGTCGTTCGACATCTCGAACATTTCGGGCGCGGAGAACGTGGCGGCGATGGTCGTCTGCGAAAACGGCAAGATGAACCGCGCC
>DASQDV010000140.1:0-9290 GCA_035633995.1 Pyrinomonadaceae bacterium
AAAGTCTCGCAGTTCTTGATTGGTAAGCCTGCCTAAGGGCTTACCAGCCCCAACATTATCAAGAAGCAGTTTTAAGTAGGACAACGTAGGATTCCAGCCTGCCGCAACCAGTTCATTGTTTTTGTTTCGCCAGAAGTCCACAGCATCAATACCGTGTGCTTCTAGTAGTTTTGTTGTTGAGTCGTCTGTGAGGGTATCGTCAAAGTCGAAGACGATTGCGATAGTGTTTTGAGGAGCAGACATATGTTTCCCTTTCGTATAGCGGAAGCATTGTAAGGCTAAAGGGCTTATACCTTAGCCTATAACGCAAGTCAATTTATTCAACCTTTAAGCCGCTTCACTCCAAAATTTCGGTTTCAAATTCAACTCATACATGCTCTGTAGTGCAGGTTTTGGTTATCAGACCCTGTAGGTAGATATCGACCGTCAAAAAGTTGAGGGTGCGGGAGCATTGCCTCCTGCACCCTCCTTTAAACTTATGTGATGCTTTTAGGGCTGGCCGAACCTGAGTTTGTACTCCGTCGAGTTGAGGAAACCGTTGACCATCGTTCGCACGTCCCCGCTCTGCAACACGCCGAGCCAAGCTTGGAATCCTGCATCATCGGGTTTCCTTCTCAGGTAACCGTAGTACTGCATCCCCACAAACGCGTTGTTCACTTCCTGCCTTTCCACCTCGTCCGAGTCCGCCACAGCCCTCAACACCTGCGCCCGCGTCAAAGTGTTGGCGTTCAGCCGACCAGTCAAATCCACGCTCGTTAGCGTCACCTTCGCGGCCCCGTCCGGCTGCGACGGGTTGGGCGTCGTCACCTGCGTCAACCCGTAGCGCCCTAACAGCGCCGAGACGTACTGAGGGTTTGTCATTCCATCATAGGCGGCCTTGAACTCCACCCGCTCGGTGATGAGCGTCGCCAGTTGCGCTTTCCGGGCGAAGACCTCTTCCGCCGTCTGTCCCGCCACGAAGCTCATGTCCGAGATGATTTCGAGATATTCCGGCAGGCGGTTGAATCCCGCCCTGTAGAAGCGAAAGACGTAGAAGCCCTTGAGTTGGAACTCCACCGAGCGGAAGAAGCCTTCGCCCGAAACGTAAATGCGGTCGCACCCGGACGCGACGTGCGGGCCGGTGAAGATGTTCTGACAGTTGTTCAGGACGCCGAGCCACGCGTTGAAACCGCCGGAGTCAGGCTCTCTGGAGAGGAAGTCCAGGTACTGCTGGCGGACGAAGAACTCCGGCGAAGCGACGACCGGGTTAAGAGCACCCGCCGAGTCGTTGTCAAGGATGATGATGGTAGAGGTGGAAGTGGAGCCGAAGGCCGCTCCGGAGACGTTGCTCAGGCGCAGTTGGAAAGTCTCGTCGCCCTCGTCGTGCGCGTCGTCTATGATGGGCACGAGAATAGTTTTACTAATCTCTCCGGCTTCGAACCGGACGGTGCCGACGGAGGTGGCAAAGTCGCAGCGGGCATATGCGCCTCCCTGGTTACGCGCAACGTCGGCGCACCCGACCGTGAAGGTGTCGCTGTCCGTTGTCCGGTAATCAAGCGTGGCGACGCCCGACGTGTCGCCCGTGCGCGTAATCGTCAAAGTGGCGCGCCCGTCTCCCTCATTGTTCAGATAGCTCGCCTGTGTAAACTGGATGCTGCTCGACGCTACCGCCGCCGTAAAGTTGGCGGGCGCGAGCGGGCCACTAATTATGAGGGTCGTCTGAGCGGGGCTGAAAGCGTAGTTAGACAGGGCGGGCGTGACGGTCACGATCAAACCGCCGCCGAGATTGGCGAAGGAGTAAGCGCCGGTCGAATCGGTGACGGTCGTGGCCGTGACGTCTCCCGTCAAATTGATCGTCACGCCGCCGAGGCCGTTTGTGCCCTGCACGACCCGACCGCTTAGCCCGTAGGTAAACCGCGTCGCCGTGAAGTCAGCCGTCCTGTCGGTGCTCAGGTTCGTGAAGCTCCGATTCGGCGGGTTGAAGCCGTAGTAGGGGCGCGAAACCGTGACCGTGTAGTTGCCGCCCGCGAGCAGAGACGGAAACGAGTAACGCCCGTCACTCGCGGTCGTCGTCACGGATGATGCACCGCCGCCCAGCGTGACCGTCACGCCCCCGACGCCCGCGCCGCTCGTCGCGTCCCTGACGGTGCCGCCGATAGTGTAGGTTCGAAGCGTCCCCGTAAAGTTCGCCGTTTGGTCGGCTGACAGGTCATTGAATATTTGCGCCGGCGGGGAGAAATTATAGTTCTGCCGCACAGGCGTTAACGTGTAACTGAAGCCCGCGCCCAGCCCCAGGAATGAGTATGAGCCGTCTGCGGCGGTTACGACGGTGGAGCCGGTGCCCCCTGCCAGCTTCATGCTGACCCCGGCCATGGCGCGCCCCTGGTCATCCGTCACGATGCCCCGGATGGCTAAAGAACCGCTTCGGTTGATCAACACGCTCACAAAATTATTGCGGTCGGCAATGACCAGATCAGTCTTGCCGTCGCCGTTCAAATCGCTCGCGACGGCCTCGGTGGCGCCGGGGTTGATGCTGTAACTCGTGACCGCCCGCAGTGTGCCGTCCCCGTTGCCGCCAAGGATGCCCAGAAGGCCGGTGCCGCTGCCTTGCAGCGTCACCACGTCGAGATGGCCGTCGCCATCCATGTCGGCGCTCAACAGCCGGTTCGAGCCGTTGCTTAACGCGTCCCTTCTCGGCTGGAACGTGCCGTCGCCGTTACCCAGCAGCATGCTGATCTTGCCGCCACTGAAACTTGAGGTGGCGGCAAGATCGATGATGCCGTCGCCGTTATAATCGCCGGAGGTTATTTGCGCAATAAAGTCGGTTGCGGCTCCATAACGAACCGGGGACTGCAAGGTGCCGTCGCCGTTGCCGAGCATGACCGCCACAGCCGTCGCGTTCGGGTCGGAATTTTCCAGGGGGACGGCCAAGTCGGCTTTCCCGTCCCGATTAAAATCGCCGATTACGAGGTCGCGCGGCGGCCGACCGACGGAGTAGAACCTCGGGGTCAGAAACGTGCCGTCACCGCGACCGATGCGCACGCCGACGCTATTGCTATCACTGTAGACGGCCATCAAATCTGAAAAGCCGTCGCCGTTGAAATCTCCGACCGCCGTTGCGGTAACCTGTGACCCCGCTTCGCTCGACACCCTCGGACGGAATGTGCCGTCGCCGTTGCCAAGGAACACGCTGAACGCCTGGTTACCGTGCTGCGGGGTAAGGTCTGCGATGATCAGATCGAGATTGCCGTCATGATTATAATCGCCGACCGCGATGGCTTTGGGCTGGGCTCCGGTCGGATAGCTCACCGGCGGCTGGAACGTGCCGTCGCCGTTGCCGCGCATGACGCTGACAGTACTGCTGACGTAGTTAGATGTCGCCACATCCAGCTTCCCGTCCTTGTCGAAATCGCCTAAGGCCACTTCCAGCGGTCCCGGGCTGACGGTGTAATTGACGGTAGGGGCAAACGATTGCCCGTTGACGACGCCGGCGACACATGCAAGGCCGAGCAACGAGCCGATCAGATATGTGAGGGAACGTCCGAAGGCAACCCTAAGGTTAACCTGAAAGAGTTGATATGTTGCGAGGTGCGGCATTAGTGAACATCTCCAAGCAGACCAGATTGTGTGAGCGGAAGCGGTTAAGTGTGTGGGAACGCTGCTTCGAATCAGGGCATCGAAGCCACTACTCGACTCGAATCATCAATTATCACACCTGAGACAATCGGGGCATCCGGTCGCACCCGAATATCAAGACTCAAAGAGTGATCTTCCGCTAAGTACACGTAGCGTGATTTAGTAAATGGAATGATTGGTTTGGCGGGAACTGCGAGGGAATGGCAGAGACCGACAAAACTATGAGTGAACGAACACTCGGAACACCCCGGGAATTACATCGCACTTGGATGATATATTTCTGACAGCCCGGCCGGTTACCTAAATGCTAACAAATATCCTGATTCTGATTACATCCTGCGACAGAACTCCATCATAGCACGGCGAAGGCCATACCACGCGGTAGGATTCGCCCGGATGCGTGGACAAACAGCTCGACAGTCTCAAAACATAGGAGGCTTAGGAGGCTCAGGCGACAACAATCAACATCCACATGTTTGGATCGGCGAGGTATCTCTATTGCTATCGGCACGATGCTCAGCAGGATGGATAATCAATGAGCGTCGCTCCGATTGTGGCAACACCTCTGCGCCGCCCGTCAACTATTTTCAATCTCTGGTCGTCGCCGCTTGCTTGAGCGAGCGCCGCGTCGGGCAAGCTATCTCGACGCGCCACGTCCAAGCAAAAAGAGGAAGATTAAGAACGAGACCAAGCTCAGCACACTTCTCAACGCATGTAATCTTCCCCACCGAATCAGAAGTTCCGACGCCAGTTCTGAATTTTTATCCAGAGAAGGATTCAGTAAGCGTTTATTGGTGGGGAAAATGACGAGGAGGGTGAAAGGGATCACCGCGCCGAGCGTAACGCCGCCAATCATCCACCAGACGGACGCACCGTTGAGCCAGGCGAGAACGGCCATGATGAATCCGAACGCTGCCAACACACCTTGCATGACGGCTGCCCTGCGATAGCTGGGCGCGAACTCCGTCACCGCCAGACTCGTGCCACACTCCATTCTGGCAGGGTGCTCGACCAGATTGATGTAAAGCGATGCCCCGCTAAACAAACCGGCCGACAACGCGGCGAATATCTCCGTGTACATCCGAACTCTTCCTCACACCACGAGATCACAAGTCGCGCATTTTAGCATTTCGAGTCTCACATCACGCCCGACCCTTATTCATTATTTCCCACTCCCACACGCGCCCGTCCTCCGGGTCAATGACCTCCCCCGCGAAACGCATGCCGATCTTCTCAAGCACCCTCGTCGAGGCGTTCGGCTCGGGAAGTGTATGGGCGATGATTCGCCTGACCTCGGGCGCAAGGCTCGCCGTCTCAATCAGTTTGCTCGCCATCGTCGTGGCGTAACCCTGCCCCTCATAAGCGGGGAAGGTGAAGTAGGCGATCTCGACCGTCGCGTCCTCCGCCGGAGGCGACCTGAAGGCACATGTCCCGATCACGGCCCGTGTCTCGTCGTCAACGCCCAGATAACCGCCCCAGGGCGCCTCTTCACTTCCGCCGTGGACGTTGGTGAGGGTCTGCTCCACGACCTCATGTACCAGTGTGACCACAGACCCGAGTTCCAGATCGTAACGCGCCTCGAAGTGTGTAGAACCGTTTTCAAGTGCTTCCCTGAGCGCGTTCGTAATCTTGATGAGTTTGATGCTTTTCATATTATCTCCACTTGCCGCGCGAGACTTCGAGTTTGAAGCGTGTCGCGGCGAGCGCACGCCCTCTTCCTGCGTGCCGGTTGAATTGTTCAACTTCAAAGGCCGTGCGCACGCCCGCTTGTTCACCTGACGCGCTTGAAGAAGTAGTCCGTCCGGTACTCTCTGTCACGCGCCCGCGTGGACTCGACTACTCGCGTCTCTACCAGTTCCCATCCTTCTGCGCCGAGTTTGTTCAAGTCCTGCTCGCTCATCGAAGCCGGTTGCGCGCCGTATTGCGTCACCACCACCTTGTATTCCCAACTCTTCCTCGCCGGTACTTGCGCACGGCTGCCCCAGTTCGCCGCGAACAGCACGGCCACGAGTAACAGACTCGCCACCCACAAAATTCTGTATCGCATATTTCTTCCTCCTTCGATTTATCAACGACGCCCGAAACATTCAGTGGCGACGCAGGAATCACCTTCGCCCGGCTGCTGCCGCCACCACACCGGAAGCCATGCCTTCAAAGTTCCGAGTAAACATTGGTATATTCTCTTCGCCCGACCGGTTGCGGCCTCCTACTCTTAATGCGTAAAAACGGAGCGTTGGAGACCGCATCGAGCGGGAATAATTGAAGCGTTTTAAGTCCCGTCGGCGAAAAAAGCGTTGAATAGATTGTGTCTGCAATGGAAAATAACGCCTCCGGCGATGTCACACGGCTGCTCGTTCAACTGCGCGAAGGCGACAGCCATGTGCTGGATGAGTTGCTGCCGTTGATTTACAACGAACTGCGCACGCTGGCCAGACAATACCTGCGCCGCGAACGTCCCGACCACACTTTGCAGCCGACCGCTCTGGTGCATGAGGCCTACCTGCGGCTGGTCAGCGACCGGGAGGTGCGCTGGCAGAACCGGGCGCAGTTTTTCGGGGTGGCGGCAAACGTGATGCGGCGCGTGCTGGTAGATCATGCGCGTCGCAGCGGTGCGGACAAGCGCGGGGGCGGGGCAGAAAAACTGCCTCTGGACGAGGGCGTCCTGGCCGCCGCGAGCGCGCCGGAGGTGAAGCCCGCGCAACTGTTGGCGCTGGACGAGGCGTTGGGAAAACTGGCCGGGTTTGACCCGGACAAGGCGCGCGTCGTCGAACTACGCTTTTTCGGCGGTCTCTCGGTCGAGGAGGCGGCGGAAGTCCTGAAGGTCAGCCCGACGACGATCAAACGCGAGTGGCGCGTGGCGAAGCTCTGGCTTCACGAACAGGTCAGGCAGCGGGACTGAATTACAAAATCTTATCAACCGAATGCGCGGGCGACGCACGCAAGCGCCCGCCGCCCGCGCTTACTTTTACGCGGCGCGGCAACCCGAATTTTTACGTGGACCCGAATCGCTGGCGAAAAATTGAGTCAGTCCTGCAATCCGCCCTCGACCTCCCGGCGGAAGAGAGAGACCGTTTTCTGGCGGAGAGTTGCGCCGGAGACGCCGGGTTGAAGGACGAAGTTGAACGCTTGCTGGCCGAACACGAAGAGGCGGGCAGTTTTCTGGAGTCGCCCGCGTGGGCGGACGAACGATTTGCCGACTCCGCCGTTCGCTTGAGCCTGAAGTGTGCGGGCGAGGAATTTGACGCCGCCCGACTGATGCTGGGAAGACGCGTCGGCGCTTTCCGTTTAACGGGAGAGTTGGGGCGCGGCGGGATGGGCGCGGTCTATCTCGCGGAGAGGACTGACGGCGAATTCCGCCAGCGCGTTGCCGTCAAGCTCATCAAGCGTGGCATGGACACGGACGAGATCGTCCGCCGCTTCCGCCATGAGCGGCAGGTTCTCGCCGCCTTCGACCATCCGCACATCGCCAGACTTTTCGACGGCGGCACGACCGACGACGGCCTGCCGTTCTTCGTCATGGAGTACGTCGAGGGCGAGCCGCTCTACGAGTTTTGCGACGGGCGCCGCATGACGGTCGGCGCGCGGCTGGAACTCTTCCAGCGAATCTGTTCGGCGGTCGCGCACGCACACGATGCGGGCGTCGTCCACCGCGACATCAAGCCGGGCAACGTCATGGTCACACGCGACGGCGACCCGAAGCTGCTCGACTTCGGGATTGCGAAAATCCTCGACCCGGCGCTCGTCGGCGAGTCGCTCAAGCAGACGGCGACGATGATGCGTTTGATGACGCCCGAATACGCCAGCCCCGAACAGGTGCGCGGCCTGCCCATCACGCCCGCCAGCGACATTTATGCGCTCGGCGTGATGCTGTATGAACTACTCACCGGGCGCAGGCCGTACAGCCTGGACAACCGCGCGCTCCACGAACTCACGCGCGTCGTCTGCGAGGATGAGCCGGAGTTGCCGAGCCTCGCCATCACGAAGACCGATCATCTTCTGCCGATTTACGCATCGCTCGATGCGCCCGTTGAAAGCATCGCCGGGACGAGAGGCGTCGAACCCGAGGCGCTGCGAATTGAACTCACGGACAATCTCGACCGCATCATTCTCAAAGCGCTGGCTAAACTTCCGACCGCGCGTTACGCTGCGGTCAGAGAATTTTCCGACGACATCGAGCGGCACCTGTCCGGCGCGGATGTGCTGGCGGAAAGGCCAGCCCTCACGCGGCGTGGCGGGCGAACAGTTTCCGCCGCAGACCCGCCCACCGGCGAACGCTCCATCGCCGTCCTGCCGTTCAGCCTGCTCAACACGGGCGCGGGCGAAGACACCGGCGACAAATTTCTCGGTCTCGGATTGGCCGACGCGCTGATCGCGCACCTCTCGAACATCCGGCGGCTCGCCGTCCGCCCGACGAGTTCCGTCCTGCGCTATTCGGGCGACGAACAAAATCCTCCCGACCTGTTCGCCGCCGGGCGCGAACTCGGCGTCAGGTTCGTCCTGCATGGTCTCATCCAGAGTCGCTCCGGCTATGTTCGCGTCTCCGTCCAGCTCGTCAGCGTCGCCGAACACACGACCGTCTGGGCGGGGCGCTTCGACGAAGACTACACAGACCTTCTGGCTCTCGAAGATGCACTGTCCAACCGCGTCGCACAGGCGCTTGTCCCGCGCCTGACGACCGACGAGCGCGACAACCTCGCGCGGCGCGGCACGGACAACCCGCGCGCCTTCGAGGCTTACCTGCGCGGTCGTTACCTGTGGAACACGTTCACCGAAGAGAGCTTCGCCAGAGCCATCGAGTACTACCGCGAGGCGGTCGCCCTCGACCCGCAATATGCTCTGGCCTACGTCGGCATCGCAGAGTATTACGTCTGGGTCGCCTCGTTCGGCGTCCTGCCGCCGCACGAGTGTTATGCCGCCGCAAAGGAGGCCGCGAGCAAAGCCGTGGCGCTCAGTCCGGAGTTGGCAGAGGCACATTCCCTGCTCGGGCAGGCCGTCTTAAGCGCGGATTTCGATTGGGCGCGGGCGCACGCTTGCGTCCGGCGCGCGGTCGAACTCAACCCGTATCACCCGCTGGCTCACAGCTCGTATGCCTACCACCTCTACACCGAGGGACTTTTCGAGCAGGGGTTGATCCATGCCCGGCGCGCGATAGAAATTGACCCGCTCTCGCCGCATTATTACTACTGCGAGAGTTGGGGCATCTACTTCGCACGGCGGTTTGAAGAGGCCGTCTCCAAAGCGCAGCAGATGGTGGACTCGTTCCCGGCGAGCGGCGTCGGCTACGTCGCATTGAGCTTTTTCTTGCGCCGCCTCGGGCGCTACGAAGATTCTGTGGCTGCCTCGGAGCGCGCCCGCGAGCTTCTCGGCGAG
Organism: Pyrinomonadaceae bacterium; assembly: GCA_035633995.1. Taxonomy (GTDB): domain Bacteria; phylum Acidobacteriota; class Blastocatellia; order Pyrinomonadales; family Pyrinomonadaceae; genus JAIVJZ01. The sequence continues at coordinate 8,986 of DASQDV010000140.1, forward strand.
TCGCTGCTCGGCACGCAGGGACACGCACAGGCGCTCGCTTCTGCCGGGAAGCGTGAAGAAGCCTACCGCTGCTTAAAGGAGATCGAGGAGATGTCCGCCACCCGCTTCGTCTCCCCGTATTCGGTGGCATTGATTTACTGCGCCCTCGGCGAAAAAGAGCGGGCGCTGTCCGAACTCGAACGCGCCTACCGCGTGCGCGACGCTTTCCTCATCTGGCTCGGCGCGGAGCCCGCCTTAGACATCCTGCGCGACGAACCTCGTTTCCAGAGCTTACTCCGAAGCACGGGCAACCCCATCTGGCGTCG
>DASQDV010000141.1:0-3347 GCA_035633995.1 Pyrinomonadaceae bacterium
TCGCGCACCTCGCTCAAGCTCTCCTGCGTCTCGGCGGCGATGTCGAGCGAAATGGGCGTCGTGCGCTTACTGCCCACGTCGAGTTTATGGATACCGAAATCGTGCTCGAAGACGATGGTTTTGCCGTCGGCGCTGATGGCAGGCCAGCGCACGTCGCCCGTCTTGAACGTCGTGACCTGCACGGCCTTGCCGCCCGTTTCGGCGATGCGCCAGATGTTGGTGAGGCCGCCGCCTTCGCGGTCGGAGACGAAATAGATGTGGCCGTCGCGCGCCCACATCGGCCACGAATCAAGCCCCTCGAAGTCCGTCAGGTTCGTGAATTTTTTCGAGGCCGCGTCCATCACCACCACATCCGACTGCATCGAGCCGCGATAGAATTTGCGCCAGTAGGCCTGCGCCTTCTGGTTGTAGGCGAGGCGGCGACCGTCGGGCGAGTAAGAGCCCTGCACGCCCATGTCCGCGCCCGCGTTCTGGGGCATCCCGCCGTCGGTCGAGACGGTGTAGAGCCGCCCCGCGAAGTCTTCGCCGCGATTCGAGGAGAAGAGGATGCTCCGCCCGTCGGGCGTCCAGTTGAGGACGGAATCGTCAGCCGAGTGCGAAGTCAACTGCTTCACCGTGCCGCCCGCAGAGGGCATGAGAAACACGTCGAGGTTGCCGTTGCGGTCGCTCGAAAAAGCGATCCACTTGCCGTCGGGCGAGAAGCGCGGGTACACGTCGCGCGCCTTGTGCACGGTGAGACGCTGGACGTTCTGCCCCGTCTCGTCCGCCGTCCAGATGTCGCCGAGATAGCCGAACGCGACGCGCCCCTGATGATAGTGCGGGTAACGCACGAGCCGCGCCTCTTTTGCCGATACAACAAAGGATGCGACGAACACAAAACCGATTGCGAGAAGGTAAATTTTCTTCATCATCTTTTCCAGAGAGGTTAAGGCCGCCTCGCATCAGGACAAATGCGACGATAGCGGCGACCGGGACAACCGAGACAAACTGCTCCCGCTGCGAGGAGCAACGAATTTTTCTTCTTTAATCTTTATGTGCCCCGCCGGACACGTTGCAGGATTAGCCCGTGCATTGTAGTTAAAACGCTCTGCGAATGCCAAATATTACGGGCAGGCGGCGGGAAAAGTTTTCCCGCCCGCACTATTCGCGCACGATCAACCTCATTCCCGCACGATCAACTTCGCGGCGGGCAGCATCGCCGTCTTGCCCCGGTGCTGCCAGCAGCGACCCGTGCCGCGCACGCGGCGCGAACAGGGCGTGCCGCGCTTCGTGCGCGCGCCGCAGATGGAGACGATTTCGGAGGGGTCAGTCGGGCGCTCCCTGTCCGTGCCGTCCGCGCCGTAGGCGGGCGCATTTTGGTCGTTGGCGGGCGTGCGCGCGGCGTCGTCCGTCGCGGCGGATTGGTTGCCAGCCGCCGACGCCGTCGTCTGCGTCGAACGCGGCACAGAGACGGACGCGCTGCGTTCGATGACGAGCGGCGGCGCGGCGGGACGCACGGCGCGACCGCCGACGTAGCCCAACCCTAAGAGCGCGCAGCACGTCGCGAGCGGCCACACGATGCGCCCCCTGCGAAATTTCTTGCGGTCGCACCCGTCGCAAAAACGCCTGCTCGTCCACGCGCGCCAGCGCAGGCGCGTGATGCGCTCGCCGCACTCGGCGCAAAAGTTTGGCCTGTACATTTTCGGGAAATCTCCCCGTGCGTGTAAGGACGCGCTGCTGTCGTTGTTGTCGTCGTGAGTGTGGGCGCGCCGCTCGAAAGGATCGGGCGTTTACCTGCTCTCTACGTTCTCCGGGCGAGAGCAGGCGCTGCCGATTGTTTGTGGTTGGGGAGGCGGATTATATGTCGAACCGGAGCCGGGCGCGCAAGATTTTTTTACCGCCTTCGCCTTCGCGCGTCGTTTCATGCGCTGGCGAGCGTTGCATGCGCAAGACAAACGTGGTATAGTCTGTGGTCACTCCCGAACGACCAGAGAATGCCTTGAGGGGCGTACTTCGGTGTGCTTCTCGTCGCCGTCGTTCTCCCGCCACACTTTCGTTTGGTTTAAGCCGATGGGTTTGAAACTCTATTGCAATCGCTACGCGCACTTCAAAGACGCGCTCGTGTGTTCGGTCAACTGCATCTACCGCACGCGCTGTCAGGATTTCGCGCTCTTTTACGACGAGCACCGGGAAGTGGTGGATACGCTCGTCGGTGATTATTACGCCGGACGGCGCGAGGCGGCGGACAATAAACCGTCGTCGCCGGGCGTCGCCGCCTCGCGCATGTTGCCGGTCGTCGAGCGAATAAAGCCGATTGCGACCGCCGTTGACATGCGCGAGTTGATACGTTTGGAGGTTAAGCAAGAGATGGCCGAAGCCGCATACATCTGGATTGACAAGGACGGGCGCGCGGAGTTGCTGGGGCAAGAGGAAGTTTTGCGCCGCGCCGCGCGCGGGACGAAACCGCAGACGATCTACAAGGTGGCGCAGGAGATGGAACTCAAAGTCCAACTCGTGCCGCGCAAGCGCATTGATAAAGCTCGCCGCCTGGCCGAAGTCGAAGAGGAGCGCGCCGTCGCACGCCGCACGCGCCGCGCCGCGACGGCCAGAACCGCCGCCCCGCAAGCGTTCGACGAACTCGACGAAGAGGCTCCGGCGACGAGCATCGCCGCCTCCGCCGCCACAGCCGCCCCGCGCCGCACGCGCCGGCGCGCGCTCAAGGCCGTCAGCTAAACACGTCCGCCCGTCGTCTCGCCCGCCGCAGCAGCAGCAGGGGGCGGCGCGTCAAGCAACGCGCCCAACGCTTCAAGCTCCAAACTAGTTTCGCACACGATTCCTACACGCGCGAGCTTGCGAGACTCGTTTGCCATTTTGACGGCGAATTTTCCTGCCGGTTGCGCCAACCGCGCACGCGCGCACGCCGCTCTTGCAAAGCCGCGCCGCTTGCAAACGCATGCGCGCCTTTGCATACTGGCAACGTCGAATATAACGTCGAATATCATGCCCCGTGCGATCTTAGAAGCGATGACCCAGCAACGTTTTTTCACCCGCGCTATTTTTCAAAACCTCTCTTGCGCCTTCCTGACGCTGCTCCTGTGCGCGCTCGTCGCCGCGCCCGCCGCACGCGCGCAACAGGACGACGACAAGATCACGGTCGAAGCCAATCTCATACGCCTGAACGTCGGCGTCGCGGATGCGCGCGGTCGCGCCGTCACCAACCTGACGCGCTCCGACTTCTCCGTCTTCGAGGACGGCGTGCCGCAGACCATCCTCAACTTCGAGACGACCGAACAGCCTTTCAGCCTCGTGCTCCTGCTCGACATGTCCGGCTCGACCCTGAGCTTTCGCACGCAACTCAAACAGGCGGC
>DASQDV010000142.1:0-2319 GCA_035633995.1 Pyrinomonadaceae bacterium
CTCCACGCGCTCCGACATAGACGTGTCGGTGGAAGTCGAGCGCGGCGTCGCGCGCGTGCGTGAAGGCACGCGGACGAGAAGCGTTCGCGTCGGAGCAGACTTCTACACGACGGGCGGCCTCGCTCCCGTCTCGATGCAGACATTGTTGTTCCGCCGCTGGCAACGGCAACCGCGCGGCGACAAGGGGCGCGCGCTGGAGTTGCTGCCCGGCGGGAGAGCGCGCATCGAATTGCGCGGGCGCGACACCGTTGCGGCGCATGGCAAACAAGTTCAACTCGAACGCTATAGCATCGAGGGCGTAACGTGGGGGCGCGAGACCGTCTGGTTCGACGCCGCCGGGCAACTCGTCGCGCTCGTCGGCGCAGACGCCGAACTGGATCGCTTCGAGGCTGTGCGCGAAGGTTACGAAGCCTCGCTGCCGTTCTTCGTCGCACGCGGAGCGACGGATGCGGTCGCCCAACTCGAACAATTGAAGCGCGAGATCAAGCCGGTGCGCTCCGGCCTGTTCGCGCTCGTCGGCGGGCTGCTCGTTGACGGCAGGAACGACGCCCCCGTTCCCGATTCAATCGTCGTCGTGGATGGCGACCGCATCCTTGCCGCAGGGACGCGTGCCAGTGTGAAGATTCCGCGCGGCGCGGCGCGTGTGGATGCGCGCGGCCTGACCGTGCTCGCGGGGCTGTGGGATACGCACGGGCATAACACGCAGGCCGAGTGGTTTCCGGCCTCGCTTGCCGCCGGCATCACGACCGTGCGTGATGCGGGCAACGAGCCGGAGTTCATCGTCCCCATCCGCGACGCGATCAGAAGCGGGCGCGCGCTCGCCCCGCGTCTGCTGCTGGCGGGCGTGATCGACGGCGGCGCAAGTCCGCTCGGCACGGTCACGGCGGAGACGCCCGAAGAGGCGCGCGCCGCCGTCGCGCGCTACCACAAACAGGGCTACGAGCAGATCAAGATTTATCAATCGCTCAAGCCGGAACTCGTCGCCGTCGTCGCGGCGGAAGCGCACCGGCTCGGCCTCACCGTCACCGGCCACGTCCCCAACGGCACGAACGCCTTCAACGGCGTCGAGGCCGGAATGGATCAGATCAATCACATCAACTTCATCACGCGCCTGATGTACCCGCGCGACTTCAAACCCGTGCCCGGCACGCCCGCCCCGCCCCTCGATCTCGAATCGCCGTCCGCGCAAGCGGGAGTTGATTATCTGAAACGGCACGGCACCGTCGTCGAGCCGACGCTTGCGCGCGGCGAACTGAATCTCCACCCGCGCGCTTCCGCTTTCGTAGATTTCGAGCCGGGCATGGCGAAACTGCCTTACGAATTGTTCGTCGTGCTGAACAACACGGGCGTGCCCGCCGAACTCCAGGAGCGCGCGAAGGCCGCGCTCGAACGCTCCTTGAAGTTGACGGGGCGGTTGCATCGCGGGGGGGTGCCGCTCATGGCCGGGAGCGATCTTGTAGTGCCCGGCCACAGCATGTTTCGCGAGTTGGAACTACTGGTGCGCGCGGGACTGTCGCCGCTGGAGGCGATCCGCGCGGCCACGCTCGTCCCGGCGCGCGCTCTGCGGATGGAGCGCGAACTCGGCACGGTCGAAGCGGGCAAGCGCGCCGACCTCGTCATCGTCGCGGGCAACCCGCTCGACTCCATCAGCCACATCCGGCGTGTGAAATACGTCGTCACGCGCGGGCAGATGTACGACTGCGCCGCGCTCTGGCAAAGCGTCGGCTTTCGCCCGTAGCTGCTGCGGCGATAAATTAGATTCAGGCGACGCGCAAACGGGAAGCTGCTCATAATTGAGCGGCTTCCCGTCTCATTTTGCGGACGAGAGGGCTTGCGTCAGGCGGTAGAGAAACTCCTGCCCGTCGTAGAAAGATTTCGTGGAGATGCGTTCGTCTCTGCCGTGCGTGCGGTTGTCGTCTATGTCGTCGAAGATGCCGGAGACGCCGTAGACGGGGATGCCCGCCTGCCGGAAGAAGAGGCTGTCGGTCGCGCCCGTGCCCATGATCGGCACGACCGGAACATTCGGCCACATCTGTTGTGTGATCTTCTCAATCGCCCCCATGATTTCAGGCCGCAGGGGCGACGGCGGGCTTGGCTTCGAGACGGCGATGGGCGCGACGCCGATCTGTTCGTCGGCGAGAACGCGCCGGAGCGTGCTCTCCACGTCGGCTGCCGTTTCCTGCGGGAGGATGCGACAGTTGACTGTGGCGCGCGCCGTCTGCGGCAGGGCGTTGTCGGCGTGTCCGGCTTCGACGCGCGTGGCGACGCAGGTTGTGCGCAGGAGCGCGTTGTAATACGGCAACGCGGAGAGGCGCGCGA
>DASQDV010000143.1:0-2652 GCA_035633995.1 Pyrinomonadaceae bacterium
GGCTTCGGCTTCTCCGACAAACCGGCGAGCGCCCCCTACTCCGCGGACCTCTACGCCGCTTTCATCAGGGATTTCCTCCGCGAAGAAGTGAGCCGCGCGCCCGCGCATCTCGTCGCGTGCGGACTCAGCGCGGCCTTCGCCGTGCGCGTCGCCGACGAACACCCCGCGCTCGTCGGTTCGCTCACGCTCATCGCCCCGACCGGCGCGGGCGCGTTCGACTCGCGCCCCGACCTGCCCGGCGCGGCCTTCTACGGGCTGCTGCATTCGCCCGTCCTCGGCGAGTCGTTCTACAACGCCATGACGAGCGAGCGGAGTCTCGGCGACTACGCGCGCAAGCGTCTCTTCTACGAACGCCGCTTCGCCACCCCGCGCCTCGTCGCGCACTACTACCTGATGAGCCACCAACCCGGCGCGCAGCACGCCGTCGCCGCAGCCCTCTCCGGCTATCTCAACGCCGACACGCGCGAAGCCTTCGCGCGCCTCGCGCAGCCGGTCACGCTCGTCTGGGGCAAGCAGGACATCTCTACGCCCGTCGCGCAGGCCGCCGCGCTTCTCAGTCTGAATCCGCACGCGCGTCTCGAAGTCTTCGACCGCTGCCGCATGACGCCGCAAACCGAGCACGCCGAAAGATTCAACAACCTCGTCCGCACTACCCTGCTCAAACGTATCGCCGCCGCGTGAACCCGGCGCAGGCGATTTTGCAGTCCAACGTCAGCACGCTCTACGGAGAACAACATGCTCGAAATCATCGCGCTCGTCATGCTGACCCGACGCATCGGGGAGATCGTTAAAGAGAAGAATCGTAAGAGCGGTTGGTATAAGTTGATGACCGTCCTGCTATGGTTCGGCTGCGAAATCCTCGGCGGCGTCATCGGTGCCATCGTCGTCGGCCTCACCGGCTCGCCCGACGCGGTTATTTATCTCATCGCGCTCGCGGGCGCGGCGGTCGGTGCGGGCATCGCCTATGCCATCGCCAAAGCCCTGCCGCCGCTCGCGCCGGACATGGGGACGCCCCCGCCCCCGCCTGCGACTTTCGGTTAACGGCTCCTGCCCCGCGCGCTCTTTAAGTTCGCCGAGTCCTCTCTCAGTCGCCCGGTAAAGCACATGCCGAAACGCTCAAGCGCGTTGACACTTCTCTACGCGGCGACGATGTTCGTTAGCGCGTCGCTTCTGTTCTGGGTGCAGCCAATGGTGGCGAAGATGCTCTTGCCGCTCTTGGGCGGCACGCCCGCCGTCTGGAACACCTGCATGCTCTTTTTTCAGGCGATGCTGCTGGCGGGCTACGCCTATGCGCTCGTCGTCTCGCGCTGGCTGAGCGTGAGGCAGCAAGTCGCGGCGCACGCGCTTCTGCTGCTCTCGACCGCGCTCACGTTTCCCGTCCTCATCTCGGAGGCGACCGCGCGCTCCGTGCCGCGCGAAGGCGACCCGTCGCTCTGGCTCTTGGGAAGTTTGTTGACGACCGCCGGGCTGCCCTTCTTCGCCGTCGCCACCAACAGCCCGCTCCTGCAAAAATGGTTCGCCGGGACGCGCCACGCCTCGTCGCGCGACCCCTATTTTCTCTACGCGGCAAGCAACGCGGGCAGCCTCCTCGCGCTCCTCTGCTACCCGCTCGTCGCCGAACCGCTGCTCACGCTTGGCGGGCAAAGCCGCCTCTGGTCTGCGGTGTACGCGCTGCTCGTCCTGCTGCTCGCGGCCTGCGCCTACGCGCTGCTGCGCCAAGTGAAGCGAGACGAAATCGAACTTCGCACGCGCGGCGTCGAAGGGAAAGACGCGCCCGGCGAAGCAACAGGTGCAGAAATAGACGCGTCGCACGAAACGACCGATGACGATCAGGTCGAGACTCTTTCGTGGCGTCGTCGCCTGCGCTGGATCGCGCTCGCCTTCGTGCCGTCGAGTTTGATGCTCGGCGTGACGACTTACTTCTCGACCGACATCGCCTCGCTCCCGCTGCTCTGGGTCATCCCGCTCTCGCTCTACCTGCTCACGCTCATCTTCGCCTTCGCGCGGCGTCAACCCCTCAAGCCGCGCACGCTGGCGCGCTTGCTTCCGGGCGTCGCGCTCGTCTTCGTGCTCGTCTATCTTTCGGGCGCGACGCAGCCCACTTGGCTGCTCATCCTGACGCACCTCTTTTTCTTCTTCGTCGCCGCGCTCGCCTGCCACGCGCAGTTGGCCGAAGACCGCCCTCCGGTTCGACATCTGGCGGAGTTCTACCTCCTGATGTCCGTCGGCGGCGTGCTCGGCGGACTCTTCAACGCGCTCGTCGCGCCCATCGTCTTCAATACGACGCTCGAATACCCGCTCGTCATCGTCCTCGCCTGCCTACTGCTCCCGCGCGCAAAAGGCGGCGGCGACGACGATGGCGACACGCCGCGCGAACGCTGGCTCGACCTGGGAGTTCCCGCCGCCGTCGCGCTCCTGACGATCTCGCTCGCGCTCGTCGTCAGCCGCTTCGAGTTCGACTGGGTGCAGGGTCTCGCGCTCGTCACGGGCGTGCCGCTCATCGTCAGCTATCTTTTCAGGCGTCGCCCCGTGCGCTTCGCGCTCGCGCTCGGCGCATGTATGCTCGGCAGCAGTTTTCACACCGGCCTCACGCGCGAGACGCTCCTCGCCGAACGCAACTTCTTCGGCACGCTGCGCGTGACACGAGAAGCG
>DASQDV010000144.1:0-7949 GCA_035633995.1 Pyrinomonadaceae bacterium
GGCGCGACGACGAACCTCGCGCCGACTTCGACGGGCTGCCAACTCTTCTTCCACTCGCCGAGCCAGTCGCGCGCCTCGACCTCGCGCACCTCCATCTCCCGCACGCTCGAAGATTCCAGCGCGTAAATCCTGAGCGCGTCGTGCAGAGACGCGCGCACCGCTTCGCGCTCCGGCGGGCTGGCGAAGTATCCGGCGACGCGCATCAACTGCGAGTCCGGCGTCTCTCCTGTCTCCGTCCCCAGCGCGCCCGCCTCCATCAACGCGTACTCCACCGCCTCCTGCGCCGCCCGCTCTGCCGTCACATCCAGTGCGTACCACATAGCTCAGAAACGATGAAGTAGGAAGGCGGAACGATGAATGAAAGAGTGTTCTTTGTCAGCCGTCAGTTGTCCGTTGCCTGTGGCAATCACGCAAGTTGCTAAAGACGGTCTTGAACAACTGACTGCTGACTACTGACAACGGACAACTGACGGCTTTCACTTCCGCGTTCATCGTTCCTACTTCATCGTTATTCCCGCTCCTTTATTCCCATCTCGTTCAAGGCGCGTTCGCTGTTGCGCCAGTCTTCCTGGACTTTGACGAAGAGTTCGAGGTGCGCGCGGTGGCCGAGGAGGTGTTCGATGTCGCGGCGCGCCTCGGTGCCGATCTCTTTGATGCGTTCTCCGGCGCGCCCGATGATGATCGCCTTTTGCGAGGCGCGTTCGACGTAGATGATGCAGTTGATGCGCGTGAAATCTTCGCGTTCCTCGTCGAAGCGTTCGGTGACGACCGCCGTCACGTAAGGAATCTCGTCGCCCGTCGTCTGCAAAATTTTCTCGCGCACGATCTCGGCGCAGAGCGAGCGCATTGATTGATCGGTCAATTCGTCTTCGGCGAAGATGGCCTCTTGTTCGGGCAGGTGGCGGATGATTTCGGCGAGCAGTGTGTCAACCATGTCGCCCGTGCGCGCCGAGAGCGGCACGATGCCGCGCCAGTCGTATTCGGTGGCGTACCACTGCATGAGCGGCAGGAGTTTCGACTTGTCATCCACGCGGTCGCTCTTGTTCAAAAGCAGGAGCGCGGGCTTCGCGGACTGTTTGACGAGGTCGAGCACGAAGCGGTCGCCGTTTCCGGTCGGCACGCTTGCGTCGCGCATCAGGAGCACGAGGTCAACGCCTTCGAGCGCGTCGTGGACGGCGGCCATCATGCGCCGGTTGAGCAGGTAGCCGGGCTGGTGCACGCCGGGCGTGTCAACCAGAACGATCTGCCCTTCGGGGCGCGTGATGATGCCCTGAATCTGGTAGCGCGTCGTCTGCGGCTTGTTCGAAACCGCCGCGATCTTTTCGCCGACGAGGCGATTGAGCAGCGTGGATTTGCCCGCGTTCGGGCGCCCGATGAGCGCCACGTAGCCGCTCCTGTACAGTGCTTGTTCAGACATCGAAAACTTTTCGTCGCTTATTCCGATTTTGCATTTGTGCCGAGCGCGATTATCGCACGACGAAGCCGCGCATGACGACGAAGCAGCCGCAGATAACGCAACTCGTCCGCGCCCGCTTTCGCGCGTATGACGCCGAGCGCGTCGCGCTTTTCCTCCGCCGTCCAGCGCACGAGGCCGGGGACGAGCGCAAGCACGAGCGCGAAGTTTGAGAAGGCGTGCGCCTCCTCTTCCGTAAACTTTGCGCCCTCGGCGCCGAGCGCGCGTGTGACCTGCGCGACGGACGCGGCGCGGATTTTTTGCGCGTCGCCGTCGAACCGCTTCGACATTCTGCGCCCGACGGCCAACCCGATGTTTCGCACCAGAAAGCTATCCCACTCGCCCGGCGTCGCGGCATCGCGCGCTTCGAAGACGACGTGGCCGGAGGCCAGACGGCGGAGCACGCGCGGGCTGGTGCGGTAGTTTTTGCGCGCGGCGATCTTGCGTTCCTCTTTTGCGACGAGTTGCTCCAGTTCGTCGCGCACGGGACGAAAGCCCAGCTTGCGATAAAACCAGAACGCGCCCGACTCGATGCCCTCCTCGTTGCCTGAGCCGCCGAGTTGATACGGGTCAATCGAAAAAGTGTCCGCGCCGAGCAGTTGCTTGTAGAGACGGATCAGGCGCGCGTAAGTCCACGCCGATTCGCCGTCGCGGAAAGTGTAAAAAAGGTTGAGGCCGATCTCGATGCGCTCGAACAAAGACAGCCCTTCGTGATAGCCGAGGGGCACGCCGTTCTTGAAAAATATCCCGGCGTGATAAGCCAGGAGCGGCAGGCGGCGTTCGGGCGGAACGCCCCAGACGAAAATCTCCAAGCCGCGTCCCGCATCTGCGCGCAGGACGCGCGCCGCGTCGCCGTGAGTGAAGCCGTGCAGTTCGCGGAAACGCACGGCCATCGTGTCGCGCCCCATCGCCAACAGGCGTTCGCCTTCGGCGCGCGACAGGCGCTCGACCGCGAGCGGCGGCGCTTCGAGTTCGCGCGCCAGAGACACCTCGCCGCGCGAGATGAGCCGCGCGTCGTGATAAAAAATCTCGCGCCCCGGTCGGCGCATCAGCGTGCGCGTGGCCTTCGACCTGCCGAGTTCCCAGCGCACCCAGAGCCGGAGCGGCTCGAACAGTTCGGCCTTCTGCTTGTCGCTTACCGGCAGACGCTCGAACTGCCCGATGAGCCACGAGAGATCGCTTTCGCGCGCGCGTTTGGCCGCGCGCAGCCATTCGAGAAAAGGCACGTGCGCATCCACGTAAGCGTCTTCTTCAAACAGCGGCAGAAATCTCGGCCACACGACGTTCAAGTGCGCCGTCTCCTCGTAGTCGTCCCACACGAGACTGACGCGCGAGGCGTGCGCGCGAGCCAGCCAGCGCGTGATGTCGTAGCCGAAGACGGCGGAAAAGCGCGTCGCCGCGATGCCCGATACGTCCGAATACTCGAACGGCGTCATGTCCGCGCCGTCCGCGCCGAGGCGTTCGACGCGCGCGGCGAATGAATTGAGAATCTTTTCCGTGTCTGCCAGGAGTGACGCGCTCTGTGGGTAAGCGCGCAGGTAGAGCAGGATTTCGTGGAAGCGAATCAACGTCTCGGCGTCCGCGAACCTGCGCCGCGCCGTCCGTTTGAGCACGCTTTCCAGACGCGCTCTCTGCGTCGCACCTGCGGGGCGCTTCAACTCTTCGAGACGGTCGAGCAGTTGTTCGATTGACTGTGCGGCCATGCGCGATCCGAAGCGTTGAATGAACTGGACGAGCGTTGAACTTCTAGCTTAAGCCCCCGCGCTAAGTCAATACTCTGCGCCCCGCCGCCGTCTCATCATTTAATGTAGCGCGCGACGATAGCGAACGCAGCCCCGGCGCCCGTCAGCAAAATCAGAATCAGCGCGATGTCGCCCGCATAAGCGAGCCGCTTCGTCGGAGCGAGATCGAGCGCGGCCTCGCTTCCGCGCACGAGCCGGAGTCCCACGATGATGCCGCCGACCAGCCCGCCCAGATGCGCCGCGTTGTCGATAATGTCGTATCCGACGATCCCGATCAGACCGACCAGCCCGATGTTCAACAGCATTCCTTTGAGGAATTGGGGCGGGAGGTGGGCGCGCCGCCGGTAGCCGAGCACGAGGAGCATGCCGATAAATCCCATCAGCCCGCCCGACGCGCCGACCGAGGTTGTGTCGGGCAGCAACAGGAGACTGAATACGCTGCCCACGAGCGCCGAGAAGAGAAACACTATCGGCAAGTGCCAGCGGCTGGCGTGGACTTCGACCACCCGCCCGAGACTCAGGAGCGCGAGCGAGTTCATCCAGAAGTGCTGGAAGTTGACGTGCAGCACCGAACAGGTGAGCAGCCGCCAGACCTCTCCGCGCCAGACGGCGGGTTTCACCAGTCCCGCCGCTTCGATGGCTTCCTTCGTGTCCGGCATTTCAAACACCATGAGCGCGACGAAGCAACCGCACAGCCATTTGGTGTAAGTGAGTTGGTGCGTTTCGAGCCACGCCTCGTAGCGGGTCGCCGTTACCGACGCGTTGATTGATTCCCGCGTGTATTCGATTTTTTTGCGCAGGGTGTGAATAGAAGAGGCAACGCCGACGAGCAGCGGGAGCGCGTAGAAGATGAGCACTAACCTGACGATCTTGCCCGAATCAACGAAGAGAAAGAGCGGCGTCAAAATCAATGCTAAAAAAAGGAGGCACCAGGCGAGGGTACTTTTCGCCGCCTTGCGCTCGCGCACGCGCAGGGCGTCGTGCAGGTAGGGAATTTCTTCGGGCACGACGAGCCGCGACGTTTCGGGCGTCCAGACGAGGAGCACGGGCGGGCTACCCCAGAAACTGGCCTCGGCGCAACGCTCTGTGAGCAGCGCGAGCGAGCACGGGTGCAACTTATTACCTTTCGAGACATACCCGTAGGAGGCGAGCGTGGCAGGCTTCTCCTCGAATGCTGCCTCGACTTCCCACGGTCGCTGGTTGGTGAGGTCAGCCGTGTGCATAATTTGAGGTGGGGCGGGACAGCCCTGCCGCGCCCGCCGGGAAGAAAAGCGGCGCGCGCTTAGGATTTCCCGTTGCGCCGTTCGCTGATGTAACGCTCGACGGTGTTGATGAGCGCGTTCAATCTCTCATCCGTTTCCCGCCCGCGCTCATCAACGGCAGTCACCGACTCTCTCATAGCATTCACCGACTCGCTCGTGGCATTCACTGACTCGTTCGTGGCGTTCACAGACTCTCTCAACTCCGCAATCTCACGCTCGTGAATTTCCGCAATGACGAGCAGAGAATTGATGCCGTCCGCCGTGCGATCAACCTTCTCGGACAGGCGACCAACAGTTGCAGTGAGTTGCGCCTGCTGTTCGAGGATGAACTGCATCGTGCGCTCCATTTCCTCTGTGGTCATGGCCTTGCCTATCCTTTCTGCTGAGCCAGTTCGCCGTTGAGCTTGAGGACTTCGAGCGTCATCTCGGCGGAGGCGTACATGTCCTTCACGTCGAGCCATTCTTTGACGGTGTGGATGGCGCGCATCCCTGTGCCGAAGTTGGCGCATTCGATGCCGCGCTTGTTGAAGATGTTGGCGTCGCAGCCGCCGCCCGAAGCGAGCGTTTCGACTTTCTGGCCGAGCCGCGCGGCGGCCTGGTAGACAAGTTGGACTACGCGCGAACTGTCGGGCACGTCCATCGCCGAGTACTCGCGCGTGACGTGCGCCTCGACGCGCGCTTTCGTCGTGCAGCCCTCGACCGTGACTTCGTGCTTCGCCGCCGCGTCTTCAAAACACTTGTTCATGTGGGCGGTCTGCGCTTCCAGTTTCTTGTCGTCGAGCGAGCGCGCCTCGCCGCGCAGCATGACGAAATTGGTGATGATGTTCGTGGCCTTGCCGCCTTCGATGACGCCGATGTTGGCCGTCGTCTCGTGGTCTATGCGGCCGAGCTTCATGTTGTTGATGGCTTCGGCGGCGATGCGGATGGCGGAGATGCCCTGTTCGGGCGCGACGCCCGCGTGCGATTCCAGCCCGTAGATTTTCCACTCCATGTGGTCGGCAGAAGGGCCTTTGGTGAAGAGGAAGCCGGGGTCGTCCGAGTCGAAGACGAGGCCGTACTTCGCGTTCAGCTTCGACGTGTCAACGTGCTTCGCGCCGAGCAAACCGACTTCTTCGCAGATTGAAAAGACGGCTTCGATGGGCGCGTGCGGGATGTTCTGCTCTTGCAGGCAGCGGATCGTTTCGAGGATGACGGCGCAGCCGGATTTGTCGTCGCCGCCGAGCACGGTCGTACCGTCGGAGCGTATGATGTCGCCCTCAACTATCGGTTTGACGCCCTCGCCCGGGACGACCGTGTCCATGTGCGCCGACATCATGATCCACTCCGCGCCGGGGATCGTGCCGGGGAAGCGCGCGATGACGTTGCCGGAGTTGCCGCCGACCTTCGCGCCCGCATCGTCAATTTCGACGGTCGCGCCCATCTCTTCGCAATACTTCTTGATGCGCTCGGCCACGTCGCGCTCCTTGCGCGAGACTGAATCAATTTGGACAAGTTCGAGTAGAAGATTTTTAATGCGCTCTTGATTAATCATTTCTCCTCCGTTGCTCCGGCAAGCACGAATTGTTAAAGGCTTGGCGCAATCCTACGATACGCCGCGTTTCATCTGCAATATTAACCGCGCGGGGAAGGCGGCGGAAAACTTAGTCGTTAAACGCATCGAGCGCGCGTTGGAGTTCGTCGCGCTTGGCTTCGAGTGTGGCTTTGTCGGCGTCTGCGGGGACGTGAATCGGAGGTGCGATGAGGACGCGTGCGCGCGTGAAGGGGTAGGGAACCTGGAAGGCATCCCAACTCGGCGCGGCGTAATAACGCGCGGCGTTGACGGTGAAGGGGAGGATGGGCGCGCCGGTTTTTTTGGCTAAGAGCACCGCGCCCATTTTGGCGACGTAGCGCGGGCCGCGCGGGCCGTCGATGGTGAAACCTGCGGGGCGTCCCTGCCGCATAAGCTTGACCATCTCGACGAGCGCGCCGACCGCGCCGCGCGACGACGAGCCGCGCGCCGCGCCGTAGCCGAAGCGTTGGATGAAACGCGCGATATATTCGCCGTCGAAACTCCGCGAGGTCATCACGACGATGCCGCGCCGGCGAAAGAAGTAGGTGCCGAGAAAGACGCGGTTGTGCCAGAAGGTGTAGATCGCCGGTTGTCGCCCGTTCGCCGTCGCCGCCTCCCAGTGTTCCCAGCCTTCGACCTCGAAGCGCGTGGTGCGCCCGAAGAGGTTGATGAGCACGTAGAAAACGAGATCGGCGGCGCGGATCGTGAGCCGTTGTTTGAACGAATAAGCGGCGAGCGAGGCGAAGCGGTCGGCGCGCGGCGGAGAAGTCTTCCCGTCGTGCAAAGGTCTGTTTTCGGCGTCGTTCGAGGAAGTGCTTGAGACGGTGCGCGCCCGTGTTTCGAGGGGCGCGGGGGCGGCCTCGCCGTCGGGTTGTTCTCGTTTGTCGAGTGAGACTTGCATGGGTTCTAACCGCGCGCGAGTCTAGCAGAAACGCGGGTTGTTTTCGATTGACGCGGTTGGGGCTGGCAGGCGTGTCTGCTTTCGCTGCTGCTTTCGCGTTGGGGCGTGTGCTATATTCAGGAAACCTCGTGCCGTTTTGTGGCGTACTCGTAAAAAGGAAAGCGTGTCTCCCTCGGGCGCGCTTTTTCCGCGCCTCTCCCCGCAGTTAGTGAAGGGTCTTGCAGCCGGAATCGGTGATTGATGGATAAACGTCGCATCCTGATCGTGGATAACAATAAGGAACTCCGGACGCTCCTGTCGCAGGTGCTCGGCGAGTTCGGCCACGAAGTCGTCGCCACGGGCAACCGCGACGACGCGCTCGCCCGCGAAGACCTCGAAGACTTCGACCTCATCATCAGCGACCTGACGGAAGACGCCGAGGGCGGCGTGCAAATCCTGAGCGAGATCAAACGCAAGCGGCTCGTCGTGCCAGTCGTCGTCTCTTCGGAAGACACGCAGCACCCCGGCCTCGTCAAAGCCTTCAAGATGGGCGCGGCCAACTACCTGCGCCGCCCCTACGATACACAGGAACTACAGGCCATCGTCGAAAAGACGCTCGGCTACAAACTGCGCTTCGTCGAAGACATGAAGGTCATGCCGTTTGTGCGCGAACGGATCGAGTTCGAGTTGCCGAGCGATCTCTCGCTGATGAACGGCGTGTTGCATTACCTGCACGAGCGCGCGTCGAAACTCGGCCTCATCAATCCCGAACGCTCGAATCTCTTCATCGCGCTCGACGAGGCTTTCGTCAACGCCGTCAAGCACGGCAACAAGTACGACCAGCGGAAACTCGTCCGCATCACCGCCGATTTGTCGCCGAAGGAAGCGCGCTTCACCATCGAAGACGAAGGCGAGGGCTTCAACGTCAATCAAATTCCAGACCCGCGCGACCCGGCGAATCTGTTCAAGACTTCGGGGCGCGGCGTGCTCTTGATTTACAACATTATGGACGAGGTCGCGTACAATGAGCGCGGCAATCGCCTGACGATGGTGAAACGTCCCG
>DASQDV010000145.1:0-5119 GCA_035633995.1 Pyrinomonadaceae bacterium
GTGTAGTCGAGCAAATAGGAATAGGCGAAGCCGTTGCGGTTGCGATAAGTGGTCTGGTCAGACGCGAGGTCGCGGAAGAAGTTCTTCGAGTTCGTGCCGATGACTTCAAAGGTGGTGAAAGTCTTCGGGTCGAGTTTGAAGCGTCCGTCGATGCCGACGAGTTGATTGTGCTTCTCGGTGAAGTTGTAGCTCGTGGCGAACATGCCGAGGCTGGATTCTTTCCCCACGTCGCGCTTCAGGCGCAGCACGCCGATGCTCGCGTTCTTGTCAACGAAGCGGTTGAAACGCGATTCGACGAACGCGGCGCGTTCGAGGCGCGCGGTGAAATCCGCGTCTGTTTCGCCCACGCCCTGCGGCGCGCGCAGGCGCAGCACTTCGATGCGCTTCTCGTCGCGCTCCTCTTCGCTGAAGTTGCCGGGCGCGTTGTCGGAGGCGAGGATGATGCCGAAGGTGTTGCGCCCGCGCTTGCCCGTCAGTTTCACGGCGTAATCGGGATCGACGAGGGCGCGCGTGTGCACGACCGTGCTCGCCGTGTCGAAAATCTCCTTGCCTTCGAGGAAGAAGGGGCGCTTCTCCTGAAAGAAGATGGGGAAGCGCTGGTTGGCCGTGACGACGGTTTGATCGGCTTCGACCTGCGCGAAGTCGGGGTTGTAGGCGAAGTCGAGCGTGACGGTCGGCGTGATGCCGAACTTGGTCGTGACGCCGAAATCGAATTCGACGGGTTTGTTGACGAGACGGTCGGGGACTATTCCCGCTGCCGTCGTGCGCGCGTCGGCGGGCGGCGGGAAGCCGCGCACGCGTTTGCCCGTCTGGGAGAGCGTCAAACTCGGCACCATCTCCAGCGTGCGTTCGGTGGAGATGCCTTCGAAGCCCGTCAGTTTTCCGGCCTGATTGAGATAGCCCTGCACGTCGCGCGAGGTGGGCATCCATGAGTTGAATTCGTTGTTGAAGCGTTTGATGCGGCGGAAGAAGTGCGCGCCCCACAGCTTGCCCTTGCCCGCTTCGTAGCGCAGAGACTTGAACGGAATCGCCACTTCGACCGTGTAACCGTCCGAAGTGATCATGCCCTTCGATTCCATCACGAGGTCGAAGCTGAAATCCTCGCCCTGATTTTCGGTGAAGATGGCGTCGGCCTGTATGCCGAGCGGGTTGAAATCCATCTCGAAGGCGCGGCGCTGATCGTTGAAGGTGTCGAGGAAGAATCCGACATAGTCGTCGTCGAAGATGCCGTCGCGCTTGGCGACGTTGGCGCGAATCTTCGAAGGCTCGTCGTAGGCGTGAAAGGCGATGTAGAGAAACTTCGAGTCGTAGCCGATGAAGGCTTCGGTCGGCTGCGAGGGCGCGATGTTGTCGCCCGGTTCGGTCTGGTAAAAATCTTTCAGCACGCGCGCCTGTTTCCAGACGGCGTCGTCGAGTTTGCCGTCAATGACGGGCGGCGTGTCGAGGCGCGGCACGACGACCGGGGCGGACTTCTCCGGCGGCAGCGTAATCGAACGGCCTTTGCCCGCCGTCACCTTCGCGCGGTTGATTCTCTCGGTCACGTTCGAGCTATCGCTCGAAGTAATGGTCGGGCCGACGACGCCGGGGTCGCTCGCCGTGCCGGTCGCGCCCGTTGCGGGCGTCGGGGGCGTGGGCGAAGGCGCTGCGATGGGCGGGGGAGGGTCTTGCGTCGTTTGCGTGTCTTTCGCGTCGTTGCCGCCGGTGGCGGATTTCGTCTTCTGCTGCGGCGCCGCCGCGTCCTGCGTCGCGAAGCGCACTTCGAGACGATTGAAACTCTGCCTGACCTCGGCGCGCGCGCCCGCCTGCAACTTGAAGGAGAGCAACACGTCTGCCCCGCGCCGCTCGACCTGCGCGTCCTCGAAGCCGCGCCCCTGCAAACTTCCTGCGAGGCGGGCGGCATCGCCTGCCTCTGCCTGCGGGATGAGCACAAAGAAGCGCCCGCCGCTCTCGTAGGCCGTGTAGTTCGTCAACTCCGCGTCCGACATGACGGTGACGCGTGCGCCCTCGTTCGTCTCGCGCGTGCGCAGCGAAGCGATGCGGCGCGTGCGCAGCGGGGCGGCGACGGGCGCGCCGCCTGCGGCAGTTGTTGTCGTCGTCTTAGCCTTCGACTTGTCCGCGTGCGAGGCGACCTCCTGCGCGCGCGTCGCTTGCGGGAGCATGGCGACAAGCGAGACGCAGCAGGCCAGCGTGAAGGCCAAAGCGCGGCGAAGCGCGTTGCGGCTTCCGGCGCGTGTGACGTTTAATGGCGCTTCCGGCGTGCGGCACAGTTGCCGGAGGGGCAACGCGGCGGGATGTGCAGAGCAGTGGACGGCTCTTTCTCTCATTTGATGTGTGACCTCTGGCTCAAAAACACGCGAAGCCTCTGGCGCTTCACGCTGCGAAGTTAGCTACAAAACAGGTAAGACAATTCGGATAAAGCAGGCTCAAACCAGAGTACGGTTCAAGCTGACGTTTGAAAGGTTATGACCGTTGCGAGTGGAACGGTCGTCAAAGGCGACGCGTTGAGAGCCGCCGCGCCGCATGCTCCGCACAGTAAAGTCGGGCGCGGGGCGCAACGCTCTATCCGCTTGATAGCTGATAGATGCCCGGATATGGGGCAGGTTGCCCGCGCGCGAGTCGGGAGAGGGGGGCGCGTCGCGTTCAAAAGAGTGATCCGAAAATTCGGAAACAAAAACGCTTCGAGCCAGCGCAGGGGCTGGCTGTCGAAGCGGCATCGAGACAAACAAAGATAGCCTGTGATTCATTACATCTCTTAAAGTTTAGCGGTACGGAAAATCTTAAAGTTTAGCGGCACGGAAAACGGGGCGCTTGCTTGCCGCAGGGGGGAGCGGCGGACACCTGCCGTTTGGCTATTAGACGCTTCACCTCCGGCAAATGTTTCGTTTTATTCAGGGCGTGCGCGCCCGTTTTCCATAAATTCGGATCGGGCGCTACTCGCGCTCGTCGCCCGCGCGGCGCAGGAAGATTTGCCCGTCGCCCGTGCGCAGAGTGATCTGGCTGCCCGCGCCCGAACCGACGCGCCAATGCCTGACGCGGCGCTCCGGAGCAGTCTCACTCCCGCCGTCTTCGGCCACCGCCGACATGTCGTTGATGACGCGCTCGGAATCGGTTTCGATACGCGCGTTCGTGCCGTCGGGCAGCGCGAGCGTGATCGCGCCGTCGCCCGTGCGCGCGGAGAGTTTGGTGAAACGACCGTCGAGCGTGATGCGCCCGTCGCCCGTCTGCACCGTCGCGTCGCCGTTGTAGCCCGCGACGCGGACGCGACCGTCGCCCGTCTCCACCCTGAGGCGTCCCTTGCTCTCGGTCACGTCAACCGAACCGTCGCCCGTGTGCAGTTCGATCTCGCCTTCGATGCCCGTCAGGCGCAGGCGACCGTCGCCCGAACGGACGTTCACGTTCGCGCTGCGCGGCAGCCACACGTCGAGCGCGACGGCCGCGCCCGTGTCGTACTCGCCGCCGCTGCGCGCCGCACTCTTGTCGAACTCGGCGACGATCAAAACGCCGTCGCCCGTCTGTTCGGCGCGCAGGCGGATGCCGCGCATGGCCTGCTCATCGCGCGCGCGTTTGACGGCAGTGAAGCGCACGACGGATTCGTTCGTCGGCTGGATGTTGATCGAGCCGTCGAAGGTCTTGATCTGGACGCGCGGCGTGCCCGACACGTTGAAGGATTTCGACTCGCGCTCTACCAGACGATAAGCCGACTCGCCGTGCGTGGCTGTAGCGTGGCCGTCGTGAACCTCGCGCGCCGCCGTCGCGCGCTCGACCTCGCGCGCCGCGCGTTCCACCTCGCGCTCGATCTGCAACTGGCTGCGCTCTAAATCGCGCATGGCGCGTTCCGCAGAGCGGCGCGCGCGCTCGGTGCTCTGCATTGCCTCGCGCGTGCGGGGCGCGCGGTTCGCGCGTTCGGCATCACGGTTCGAGCGTTCGACGGCGCGGTTCGTGCGTTCCACAGCGCGTTCGGTGTCGCGCATCGCGCGCTCTATTTCGCGCGCCACCTGTCTTTGAATGTCGTCCTGCGTCGCGCCTTCGCGTTCGGGGCGCGCGTCGGACAGGAGGTTCGTCACGGCTGACGGCGTGCGCCCGTCTGCGGCGCGTTGAATCTTGATCTGGCCGCTGACGTTGTTGAGTTTGATGCGCGCGCCGCCCTGCCCCAGTTGACCCGACAAGTCGTTGCCGATGTGCTCGCCGCGACGCACGGGCAGGCCGAAGTTATTCGTGATGTGGCCGGAGAGGGTGTTGGCCTTGATCGTGCCGCTGGTGTCGGAGGGAATGTTGAGGATGATCTGGCCGCTGACGTTGCCGAGCGTGATGTTGCTCGCGTCGTCGATCCGTTCAAACGTGGCTTCGAGCGCGCCGCTGACGTTGGACAACTTAGCATCGCCCGAAAGATTGCGCGCCGTGAAGCGCCCGCTGATGCACGAAGCCTTGACGCCGCCCGCGACGTTTTCGATGTCGAGCCTGCCGCTGATCACTTCGACGGCTTCGAGGCGCGCGCCGCGCGGCACGCTCACCGTGTAATCAACGCTCGCGGGGTTGCGATAATTCCTGTCTTCACGGTCGAAGTGCATCTCGCGATCCGGGTAGCGCGTCTCGATATTTATGCTGTCGCCGCTCGCTTCCACCACGATCCGCGCCTCGTTCAGACGCTCGCGCGTCCGCGCCCGCTTGACGGCATCCACGCGAACCTCCGCGCGATCCCAGGCCATGATGCGCACCGCGCCGCTGATGTTTTTAAGCGTCAAGCGCCCCTGCGGCGACAGCGGGTAGCTCTGATGAAATTCCTCGCGGAACTCGTCGCGCGCTGCTGCCGCCGCCCCCTCGCTTTCCTGCGCGAACCCGACTGTCGCGCCCGCTATCAGCAACATCAATGCGCCCGCCAGCAACGCCGCACGATTCATGATTCTTCTGCTCATCGCATCCACCTCTTAAAATCAGTGACAAGTGACGAGTGACAAGTGACGAGTTAAAGACAAGTTTTAAGACAGGGTTTCTGTTTTAACTTGTCACTCGTCACCTGTCACCTGTCGCTGTTTTCTCAGCTACGCGGCGAGAGACGCACGCGACCGTTGACGCCGGAGACGTTGATGGGCGCGCCGCCCGAACCGATGCGCGCGTTGAA
>DASQDV010000146.1:0-9796 GCA_035633995.1 Pyrinomonadaceae bacterium
GAAAAACTGAGTTCCGCCGCCGCCGTTATTTCCTGTGGAGCGAAGAACCAGAAGAGGCGTTCGTAGATTCGCTGCGCGGGGTCTGCGAGACGGCTCAGGGCGTCGCGCACGCCGTTCTCCGTGCGGTCGGGCGAGCCGAGCCAGTCGAATTGATGATTCGGCTGCTGTGGCCGCTAGACTCCCAGCTTGATTGCGCGGCGGATGGAGGAGGCCGCAGCGTAAATCTCCTTCTGCGACGCGTGGCAGGAGAGTCCGAGCGCGCGAAAAGCGTTACCCGCCACCGGCATCAATTTTCGCTTTTCGTGACTCTCGACGTGAGCCGCGCCGGGGAGTTCGGTCGTGGTCTGCATTAAAGATTAGGCCGGAGCTTCGCGCGGCATGAATAGATGAAACGTATGAACGGGCGACGCTCGACTCGCCGCCGCCAAGATAAAGAGCGCCGAATTTTAACACCCCTTCCGCCCGCCGCGTGTGTGGAAGTTTCAGGCGGGCGGGCGCGCGGTGCTGCGCGCAGGATTCTGCTTTTCGATCTCGGATAAATTTTCGTCGAAGGATTTCAACGCGTCGAGAATCGTCTCTACGGCATGGACGTAGAAGGCCGGTTCGATGTTTTCAAAATCGTCGGTCGGTTTGTGATAGTCCTTGTGATCCTCTACGCCGAAGTAGACGAAGGGGATTTTCGCGCGGTGGAAAGCGACGTGGTCTGATTGCGTCGTCCAGTTTTGACCGGGCGGCGCGGCGGGGCTGTCGTGCCCCAACAGAAGTTTGATGGGTGCGCGCTTCGCGGCCTGTTCCAGATAGGGCTTGAGGAAAGGGTAATGATAAGTGCCGGACGCATAAAGTTCGTTGCGCGCGTTGCGGCTGATCATGTCGAGGTTCACGTTTAAGACGATGGCGCGTTTATCTACGGGCGGCTCGCTCACGAATTTACGCGCGCCCGCGCCGCTTCCTTCCTCCGCGTCGAATGCGACGAAGATGATGGAATGCGCGGGGCGATGGCGCGTGAAATAGGCGGCGAGAGCGAAGAGTGCGGCGGTGCCCGAAGCGTTGTCGTCCGCGCCGTTGTAGATTTCTCCCTTCTCCACGCCGAGATGATCGTAGTGCGCCGTGACGACGAGGTAACGCGCGGCGCTCGGCGGCGTCGCCGTTTTGCCTTTGACGAACCCGACGACGTTGGCTCCCTGCCGCAAGGCGCTCTCGCCCCCAAGGGAAAAGGTGAAAGGCTGAAGGTAAGAGGCGGCGAAGGCTTCCAGCCCCGCCTGCCTGAATCTCCGCACCACATAATCGCGCGCTTTCGCCCCCGACGGCGTACCCGATTTGCGCCCGCCCATCGCGTCTGCCGACAGCGTTTCGACATCACGCAAAAGCTGTCCGGCATCGAAATGGCGCGAACGGGGTTCGGCGTGCGGCGTCCGCACACTCCTCTGTTCGGTCTGAGACGGTGAAAGGGTCGCGGCGACGACCAGCGAGACGACGGCGAGCAAAAACTTTTTCATGCGCCTATTTTAACCTCGTTTGCCCCCGACGCGCCGCTAAAAACTCGCCGCGCAGAACGCGCCCGAAGGTGCGAGGGCGCACACCGGGAGGCGTGCCATTCAGGCGCACAATGCTTTTATTGACAGCTTTTGCGAATAGGTATATACATGCCACTGACTCCTACAGCCCTTGCCCGATTCGATCCTCGTCGCGTTCAGGGGCGGGCTATACTCAAAGGGGTCGTCACACAATTTGCTTTCCGGAGTTTCTCACACGCTAATTGTTGTTCAGGTGATGTGAACCTGTAAGATGTTTTTCTTCCGACCTCGAAACACACGGGCACGATTGAGTCGTCCTCGTATGCCAAAGACTCTAGCTGCACCGGTTTTTAGTTCGACTGATTTCACCATAGGTTGAAAGCAGCAGCATGTCCGCCCCTCGCGCATCGTTCTACTTAGCTGTCTCACCCACACCCTTCGCGGGCTTTTGACTTAAACGTCTCGCGCCCGCGTCCCGCGCCGCAACTGCGCGCGGGAGCGAGGGGATAACTTGCAGCGATCTCAGAAAGGAGATTGGCAATGGCAACGAAGAAAGCCAGAACCGGCGCCGGCGGCACTCCAGACCAGGCCGACGCGGTAGACCTCACTCCGCACCCACTCGTTAATCAAAATCATCCAGACCCCGACGACATCACGCCTGCGCCGCCCGATGTGATCTATCTCGTCGGTTACATCGGCGCTTCCAAGAGACCCGACTACACGCGTCTCTACCAGGACTTGTCGTTTCGCAACTACTACGAAATTCCCACGTCCGGCATCGTCTCGACCGCGCCCGTCAACCCGGACGACGAGAACAGCCCGACCCATTTGCAGGTGCTGGCCGACACCAAGCTCGAAGTGATCACGGTTTCCGTGCAGAGCGTCGAGGCGAGATTCCTGAGCGGCTCGATTTCGAGCGGCTTCTTCGGCGCAGCCGCCACCGGGACAGGCGCGCAGGCGGCAGCCGCACAGATGGCCTGCACGAACATCACGACCTACATGCCTTCCTGCGTCGCACAGCAGGCGGGCGCGCAGGCTGTCGGCGCTCAACTCGCCTGCACGAACATCACCACTTACATGCCTTCGTGCGTCGCTCAGCAGCGGTGCGACCCGAATTGCGTGGCGACCATCGTGACCTCGCACGTCGATCCGCCCGTCTGCATCACACGCTTTACAGCCATTCCGTCGAACTGTGCGCCGCAGAACTGCATCACGCGCTACACGGCCATCCCATCCGGCTGCGACCCACAGTGTCAACCGATAGCCAACACGGCGGCCACGCTATGCACGCAGAAGACCGCGCCCGATCCGCGCACCATCATCTGCCCGACCGTTTACACGGCCAACCCGTCAAACTGTGCGCCGCAATGCAACCCGTACTGCGCCGCCACAGTCGTCACCTCGCACATCGGAGCGCCGCTTGATGCGTTGGGTGCGGCAGCGGCGGCGGCACAGCCCGTGTGTATCACTTTGCACACGGCCAACCCGTCGAACTGCGCGCCGCTCTGCACGAACATCACAACGCACATGCCTTCGTGCGTCGGCCAACCCGTCTGCCTGACGGTCGTGACGGCTAACCCGACGGACTGCGGCCTGCTCTGCGGCAACATCAGAACCTACATGCCGTCGTGTCTCAAGCAGCCGCAAGTCTGCATTGACCTCTACACGGCCAACCCGTCCCACTGCGCGCCGGACGTGAGGCCGACGCCCTGTACCCAGTTCACCTTGTTGGCGGCAGGAGCGCAGGGAGACCCGATCACCACCTGCGTCCCCTACTACTCGATGGCGAGAAGCCCGGAATTGGCGGCAGGAGCGCAGGCGGCAGCGCCGGGCTACTGCATCACGGTCTACACGCACGCGCCGACTTACTGCCCGTCGCCGTGTCGCCCGATAGCCAACACGGCGGCGACGCTGTGTACGCAGATACACGCCAATCCTTACGGAGCTTTAGGAGGCGGGGCAGGACTGGCTTGCGGCTGCGCCACTAACATTCAAGATACGAACGGAGTTTTCGCAGCGGCACAGTGTCAACCGATAGCTAACACGGCGGCGACGCTTTGCACGCAGAGACTTTAAGGGGCGTGCAACTGCGCCTCGAACATTCAAGTCACGCTCGGCTATTAGCCATAGCGTCGGCTCACACAACCAACTGAGGAAGGGGCGCGTCGCGGTGCACATTCTCGCATGCGTGCCGCCCGCGCCCGTTCTCCGCAAATCTCATGTCAACCACTCAGAGCGTCTCCATGCTCAGTATCGAAAACGCTTTGCCCTACCTGATCGAGCGCGGGCTGCTCACGCCGCAGACCGTGCTCGAGGGCGAACTGCTCATCGCCAACGCCGCACGGCGCAACCGCAATCTTCGCGTGACGCGCAAAGACGGCGTGAGCTATCTCATCAAACAGCCCGACGACCCGACCTACGGCGGGGCTTACACCCTGCGTTGCGAGGCCGGATTCTATTCGTTCTGTCAGGAAGAACCGAAGGTGGCGGAGTTGAAGTCGCTCATGCCGCGCATGATGTACTTCGACCCGGAGCGTTCGCTGCTCGCGCTCGAATTGTTCGAGGGGGCAAAGCCGCTCTGGAGTCTCTATGCGAAGACGGACGCCATGAGTTTTCCGGCGCACATCGCGTCTGCGCTTGGCCGCGCGCTCGGCCTGCTGCACAAAACTCTGCGTTTACCCGGCGCGGCTGAAGACGCGCGGCTCAATTGGCTCAGGCGCGACGCGCCCTGGGTCATGCAGGTGCACAAGCCCGGCCCCGAACTGCTCGCCAGCATCAGCCCCGCCAACTACCAGACCTTAAGAATCCTACAGACGCAGGAGAACCTGAGCGCGCACCTCGACAAACTGCGCCGCCTCTGGCACACGCGCTCCGTCATCCACAGCGACATCAAATCAGACAACGTGCTCGTCCTCCAGCCCGCGCCCGATGATGCCGCCGACCCGAAGGCCGTCGAGATTCGTCTGGTTGACTGGGAGACGGTGCAACTCGGCGACCCCGCGTGGGACGTGGCGGGCGCGCTGCAAGATTTCATACTTTTCTGGGTCTCCTCGATGACGCCGGGCGCGTACACGCCCGAACAACTGGTGACGACGGCGCGCTACCCGCTCATCGTGCTCCAATCCGCCATGCGCATGCTCTGGCGCGGCTACCGCACGACCGCCGAACTCAAACCCGGCGACGCGGAAGACCTGCTGCGGCGGGCGGTGCAATACTCTGCGGCGCGGCTCATCCAGTCGGCCTACGAGATGGCGATGAACGCGCAGACGCTGCCCGTCACATCCGTCCTGATGCTACAGGTCAGCGCCAACATCCTCGCCGACCCGCGCGCGGGGCAAACCGAGTTCTACGGAATAATTCAGGAGATTCCCGCGCCATGACCCTCGCACCCTGCCACGACGATCTGCGCCTGCTGCTCGAAGCCGTCGAGATACATTCGCCCACGCGCTACACGCTGCGCGGCGAAGCGCGCGACTTCTCCCCCGTGCCTCCTGCGCCGACCGGCGGCGAAAGTCCGGGCGGCTCGCAACCGGCAGACACAGCGACGGGTGCAGACGACGCGCCGCTGCCTGAAAGTCCCGTCTTCATGCCGATGCTGGAAAGCGATCTCTACTCGCGCCTCTACGTGCGCCCGTCGAGCGCGCCGCCCGCCGCGCAGCCCGACCTGCTCGCGCAACGCGACTTCACGAGCGCGCTCTCGGCGGCCAACAACGGCACGGGAACATGGGAGCCGGGCTGGCGCATCACGTCAATCGAGCCTGACCGCCGCGTGGCCGTGACGAAGGACGGAGTTACGTTCTGGGTCGCGCCGACGGGCTTGCGCACGCGCACGGGCAAAGTCCGCCCCGGCGACTTCTGCCGCGTCTGGGTCGGCAAGGAGATGCGCCAGTTGTTGCCCGGCTTCTATTTCGCCTTCGGCAACGGCGACCAGCAGGACAGCCGCGACACCGCCGACCCGCTCCTGCGTTTCTACTGGCACCTGACGGTTGACTCCGCCGTCGAGTACATGGCACTAGTCACCTCTCTGTTCAACCGCGCGAGCGTCCCGTTTCGCACGAAGGTCTTGGCCGACCCGTCCTTCTACGTGCGCGCCGACGCGGGCGTCCTCTATCTCGAACGGCGCTATTTCCCCGAAGCGCGCCCGCTCATCCTTGAAATACACAAGGCGCTCGCGGGACGGCTTCGCGCCGACGTGCCGATGTTCACAAAGACGCTGGCCGGCGGGCTGGGCTTCGCCGAAGACCCTTCGGGCGGGATGAGCTTCGGGCAATCGCGCTGCAAGATCGCGGCGGGCGTGCTCTGGTCGTGCTTCGCGCGCGGCGCGAATGCGCCCGACGAACGACTCGCCGCGCTCGCCGAAGCCTTTCGCGCCGAAGGACTCGACCCCGCCTCGCCCTTCCTCGAACGCGGCTCGACAGACTTCTACACGTTGACGGGCGAACTGCCCGCAGAGATGCCGCGCCGCGCCGCCGCCCCGGCGCTCGCCGTCGCGCGCCGACCCAAGCGACGCTGGAAAGGCCAGACGAAAAAACACAGGAAGGTCGGCGTCTGAAATTGGCACAAAATGAATTGACGCGAGCGGTTTGCAATTGAGAATGGCTCATCTTCGAGACGCTGGCGCGCAAACCGATTTGCCGGCGTGCTAAGCGACATGAACTTAACAGCGTACCAATTGACATGAACTTATGAGCGTGCAACTTGATGTGAGGGGGGCGGCGCTCGGTGCGGCTCGGCGTATCGGGCGGGAACTGTGCGCGTCGGCCTTCTGGGACGAGGAGAAAAAACTCTGCACGTGGATGGGTCGCACGGATGTTGAAGACTCTTCCGGCGCGGGCTACGCGTCGGCCACCGCCGCGCTCGGCGCACACCTCTACGGCGGCGCGTCCGGCGTCGCGCTGTTTCTCGCAGAGCTTTACGGCCTCACGCAAGACGCTGAAGCCGGGCGCACCGCCGAAGGCGCGCTCAGGCGCTCGGTCGCCTATTTGCACACGCACGAGGCGCAAACCTCGCCAATTTCCTTTCACCTCTCGCACGTCGGCGTCGCCTACGCAGTTGCGCGCGCACAGGACTTCGGGCTGTGCGCCGATTTGCGCGACGAAACCGCGTGGCTCATCGAACGCGCCGCCGACGCGCTCGCGGGCGAACACCTGCTCGACACGCTCGGCGGCAGCGCGGGCGCTGTCCCCGCGCTGCTCGCGCTCGCACGCCGCCCCGGCTTCGAGCGATGTCTGGAACTCGCACGCGCCTGCGGCGAAGACCTGTGCCGCACGGCGGTCAGCGACGGGCAGGTCTGTTACTGGGAAGCGACGAAGGCGAGCGGTTCGGTCTTCACCTCGCCGCCGATGACCGGCCTCTCGCACGGGGCTTGCGGGATGGCTCTCGCCCTCTTCGAACTCTACGCGCAGACGGGCGAAGCAGAGTTCCTGCATACGGCGCGCGCCGCCTTCGCCTACGAGGACATGTTGTTCAATCCCGCGCTCTCAAACTGGGTAGACGTGCGCTTCCCTTACGCGGACTACGGCACCGGCCTGAACGGCTCGTTTCAAACGTCCTGGTGTCACGGCGCGCCCGGCATCGGCCTCGCGCGTCTGCGCGCCGCCGCGCTCGACGCCGAACAATCCGCAGCCCACGAACAAAAAGCCCGCGCCGCGCTCGCCACCACCCTAACCGCCATCGAACAGAACCTCCAGACGCCGCGCTTCGACAGCACGCTCTGTCACGGCCTCGCCGGACTCTCCGAAATCGTACTCATCTACGCCGAAGCGTTTGACGACGACGGTTATCGCGAGATGGCAACGAGCGCGACCGGCGAGTTGATCCGGCGCTACGCCGAGACGTGCGACTGGCCGGGCGGCAACATAACGGGCGGCGTTAACCCGACGCTGATGATCGGCATCTCCGGCGTCGGCCATCATCTCCTGCGCCTCCACGCGCCGCGCCGTGTGCCGCCGCTGCTCGTCATCGACAGCACGCGCGCCAACTCGCCCGCTTAACTTATCGTTGCTCCAACTCAATTCCGCGCCGTACATTTTCGGCTTGTGCATCGCGCGCACGCGTTTCCGATTCACGGCGCGGCCTGCCGGATGACGGTTGCCTGCGGCGTGCGTGGCGGCGAAGCGGGGGCGGTTCTTGACAAGCTTATACGGCGAGAGTATGTTGCTTGCTGTTCCCGACACCCCCCTTTCAGTAGGCCGTTGAATATAGCCTCACCAGCTATTCTTCAACTCCATCGTTCAATTTACAGTAAGGCTCGCTAAGATTCTCGGAGGCGGCTGTCAGGCACACGAATTAGAGGCCAAGAAGCGTCCTCATATCAACCCCGACACCGCGAAAGTTCCCCCGGCGCTCATCCCATCCGGCACAACTGTCCGGTCGCGCCCCCACTGACGCACATGAAAAAGAGGAGCAATCTCTTCATCATTCTCTTCTTCACCGCCCTCACCATCTGCCTGACGGCGGTAGTGGTTCTGGCGTGGGAGAAGGTGTTGATGACCCCCTTCTATTCGATTATCGAGACGCGCTATCCGGGTGCGGCCAACAGCGTCGCACGCTGGCGTATGCAGCAGCGGTTCGAACACTTCTTCATCTCGACCACCGTTGATCTGATCGTCGTGTCGTTGCTCTTGCGGCTCGTCGGACGCCAGCAGCGCAAGCTGGTCGCCAGTGAGGAACGCTACCGCGCCCTGTTTGAACACGCCAACGACGGCATCGTTATCGTGTCCGCCGCCAACCATACCGTCATCGAGGTCAACAACAAGTTCTGCGAACTTTTCGGCTGCCGCCCGCACGAGATCATCGGCAAAGACATTAACGAACTGTCCTGGGAGGCGAGCGACGACGTAGAGGCCGATTCACTATCGGCGCTCTTGAGCGACACCAGTTGCGACGACAGGGAGTTGTTCATTCACACCTCTTCGGGTAAGCCGCTGCCCGTCTCCGTTTCGTGCAGCGCGCTCTCGGCTGACGAGAAGCGTCTGCTCGTGCTCATCGTGCGCGACTGGTCGATCCGCAAACGGCTCGAAGAAGAGAAGGCGGAGATGCAGCGCCAGCTTTTTCACAACGAAAAGATTTCCGCGCTCGGACGCGTCGCCGCGCAGGTGGCGCACGAAGTCAAAAATCCGCTCGCCGGACTCCTCCTCTACGCCATGCACTTGAAAAGCAAGCTCGGCAGCAAGTTGACCGAAAGCGAACTCGCGCTCTGCGACCGCATCATCAACAGCATCAACCACCTCGTCGGCACGACCGAGCAGATACTGAGTTTCGCGCGCCCCGTCACGCTCTCGCCGCGCCCGCTCGACCTGAACAGCGTCGTGCGCAAAGTCGTCCAATTGTTGCAGCCGCAACTGAGCGCCAACCACATCGAAGAACAACTCGACCTCGGCGATCCGGAAGTCGTCGCGCTCCTCGACGAATCTTCCATCACCTCCGCGCTCATCAACCTGACGCTCAACGCCGTGCAGTCCATGCCGGAGGGCGGGCGGCTGACCCTCAAGACCAGCCGTGTGAACGGCACGAGCCGGCTCACGATTGCCGACACGGGCTGCGGGATGACCGAAGAACAGATCGAAAAAGTCTTCGAGCCTTTCTACACGACGAAAAGCAACGGGCTGGGGCTCGGCATGCCCTATGCCAAGAAGGTGATCGAGCAACATCAGGGGGAGATACACATCGAAAGTCGCCGCGAAGCGGGGACGCAAATCATCATCGAGTTACCGGCGGAGAAGTGAGCGACACAGATGCGTTCATGGATCAAAATCTTAGTTGTTGACGACGAGAGCAGCATCACCGGCGCGCTCGAAATGATTCTCGGCGAGCAGGGCTACGAGGTGCATACCGCCGGCAGCATGTCGGAAGCCCGGCGGCTCCTGGGCGGGCGCGCCTTCGATCTCGTCTTCACAGACCTGCGCCTGCCCGACACGAACGGCCTCGAAGTGCTCAACTACATCAAGGCGGAGAACCCCGACACCGAAGTGATCCTGATGACCGCGCACGGCTCGCTCGAAGTCGCCATCAGCGCGATCAAAAAAGGCGCTTACTACTACGTCGAAAAACCTTTCACGCCCGACGAGATCATCATGCTCGCCGAGCGCGCGCTCCAGTTTGCCGGAATCAAACAGGAGAACCGCGTGCTCAAGCGCACACTCGCGGGCGAAGGTGAAACCTACGGGATCATCGGGCGCAGCCCGCAGATGCGGCAGATTTACGAAACCATCCGCGCCACCGCCCCTTCCGAAGCCTCCGTCCTCATCGAAGGCGAATCGGGCACGGGCAAAGAACTCATC